>NZ_JRKB01000060.1:0-39639 GCF_000800945.1 Plesiomonas sp. ZOR0011 | reverse complement strand
TACCCACGGATTCAGAGGTGAACGCGCCTGCAGTGATGTTACCTTGGGTTTTGCCTTCGATAGAGATATAACATGGGGTTGGCATTGCAAATACTCCTGTAAAATAAAATAGGTTAACGCCACTCCCCTATAGCAGCCTCTGTGCCAACTTTTAAAATCCTTTATATTCAATGGGTTAATAAAAACAATTAAATCGTACACACGGCATACGCGCAATAAGTTGCGTAAACCTATCAATTAACCAGCAAAAGTTGCGCATGCAGCATAATCATCCTAGTCACACGCAAATTGTTGCGCAATTTGGTGTTTATCTCTATGTGGTGAAATGAGTTGAATCTGTGCTGGCAGATGCTTGGGTGAAAAACGTCAAGATGGAATCACAACATAACCATATGAATAGATTATATTTTTATAATTTACAAGGCCATTAACACCCACAGCGGACTTCCGCATACAGCCGCTGTGTTCTTAGCACATACAATTCATTATTTCCCAATATCTGATCAGCTCAACGCAGCGCACTGACATCCTCCATCAACCATGCGCTGTTGTGACGGGTAAAGCCAATTTTCGGGTAATAGTCCACCGCTTGCGGGGCGGCGAGTAAAATCACTTTGCAGCCCGGTTGTAAGCAATGGAAAGTCTGGCGAATCAACTCACGTCCAATGCCGCAGGCTTGTACACGTTCAGAAACGGCCAAATCGGCCAGATAGCAGCAATAGAAAAAGTCCGTTACTGAACGGGCAACACCGACTAACCGTTCACCTTGCCACGCACTGACCAGCACATCCGCATGTTCGAGCATCGCTGCGATCCGCTCACGTTCGGCAAGAGGGCGTCGTTCGCCCAGTGACGTTTCTTCCAATAACGTACAGTATTGCTCAGCCGTGAGTGAGCGGTTTTGGTAATAGGAGATCCCTGCCACTATCTCTTCTTCCGCTAGCGGAGCTGTGCTCGAAATCTGAACCTGTGAAACATTACATGACATACTGGCTCCTCATTTATACATTGCATATCGGCTATCGTTCCGTCATATCAGAGCATATTGATAATAATTATATTTTCGCACTCACCTTATTCAACCACATGCATTTATACAATCCATATCTCAATTGCCATGACAAAGTAAACCAATACTAATATCTGAATATGACAAGCATATATACGCATAAAATCCCCCATTCCAATACACTTAAATAACACCGCGTCACATAATTACTGTCTAAGCTGATAACATCCTCAAAAAGATAAAAACCAACCGACAAATGTTCGAAATTTAACTACGTTAGTGTTATAAAAAATCACCATTAAATATAAAAATGCACTCTATGATGTGAGATCACATAAATGGCTGCCACCAATCACACATACCGAGTAATTATCAACAGATGAAAATGTAAATGTTTGGACGTAGGAGCAGAAATGAAAAACTTAGGACTAGCAAGGAAGATGTTATTGGCAATCACGTTGCCATTATTCGCCCTTATATTTTTCTCTGGTCACTATATATATGACAAATATGTAGCTGAACGAAAAATGCAGCAAGCCCTACAGCAGCTCTCCGTATTGCAAAGCAGTGCTCAGGTTGTCCATGAATTACAGAAAGAACGTGGCATGTCCGCTGGTTTTCTTGGCTCTTCCGGTAAGAATTTTTCTGATGCCTTACCGCAGCAACGACAAGCGGTTGATGCCGCACTCAACCGATTCCAATCTCAACGTTCAAATGTCGCACATGCACAAATCTCGCAAAAAATAACGCAATTACCCGCAATTCGAGAACAGGTTAGTCAACTAAAAATAAGTACTACACAACAAGTTTCTTTCTACACAGATTTAATCGCTGCCTTGCTAAAGGTTGTCGATGAGATCAGCCTGCACAGCCAAAATGCAGAAATTGCATTACAAACTAATGCATATGCCGCTTTTCTACAAAACAAAGAACGAATGGGATTAGAGCGTGCAATTCTAAGTAATGTTTTTGCACAAAACCAATTTACGCCAGCGACCTTACAACAATTTATGTCACTGCTCTCAGCGCAACACAGTTACTTAGAACGATTTAGTGCGGTAGCTACTCCAGCACAGCAAGCATTACTTAACCGCATATTGAATCAGCCTGTCATGAAAGAAGTCGAACAATATGAGCAGCTCGCGCTAAAACAGATGTCGACAGGCAACTTCAACGTTAATCCTGAAAAATGGTTTGCACTCAGCACCGAAAAAATTGAATTACTCAAACAAGGCGAAGACCAGCTATTTGAGCAATTATTCCAGCAAGTTGAGCTGATGCAAAACCAAAGTTTACGTAATTTTTGGTTCGGCACATTCACTGTATTGGCCTGTATATTAATCACAATCTTGGTCAGTGTTCGAGTATTACGGGATATCCATCAAGGGTTCTTAGCCCTACACCAGACATTATCTCGCTTGGTTAATGACAATGATTTAACGATCCGAGTCAACTGGCAATCCGGCGATGAACTTGGCTCCATCGCTAAAGATCTCAATCATTTTTTACAACATTTGGAAGGATTACTACTCAAAGTTCGCCAGTCTTGCAGTGTGTTGACACACAGCGCCAGTCATTCCAATGCCGTTATCGCCGACGTTAATGAAGGTTTGGTTCGAGGCGTTGATCAAGTGAGTCAAGTAGCCACTGCAGCGACGGAAATGGCCGCTACGATCGCTGAAATTGCACGAAACGCAACGCAAACCGCACAAGCGACTCAGCAAGCAATTAATCGCGCCCATCAAGGCGATAAAGAAGTTGATCAAACTATTGTGGCTATTGAAAAAGTTGCTGGAACACTTGAGCAAAGCTGTTTGCTTGTCAATAACCTGCATCAAGACACTGAATCTGCTGTAGAAGCGCTGAATTTAATCAAACAGATTTCTGATCGCACCAATTTACTGGCGCTCAATGCCGCGATTGAAGCAGCCCGTGCGGGTGATACTGGACGTGGTTTTGCAGTTGTCGCCGACGAAGTACGCTCTTTAGCTGGCCGTACTCAACAAGCGGCTGACGATATCGAACAAATGCTCTCTCGTTTACAGCAAGGCGCTCGCCAAGCGGTAGTTGCCATGCAATCGGGTAGCCAGCAAGCAACTCTCAGTGTTACAGAAGCACAACGAGCAGGCACTGAATTGACTGATATTGTGAATGACGTTCGGAAAGTCAATGACATGACAGCACAAGTAGCCAGTGCCACAGAGCAACAACGCTGTGTTACCGATGATATTCAAAGCAACATGATAACGATTCGTGAAGTGTACGAGGCACATAGCGAGCATGCGATCACCTTGCAGCAAAATATCGCTGAACTTGAAGCACTTGCACAAGAGTTAACCCACTCACTGGCTAATTTTAAATTGAACAATATCCCCGTATCACTAAATTAAATCCACTAACAAGACAGCAGCCTCTCACATCTGATATTGAGAGGCTGCTGAATGATTAACTCATGCTATCCACTTAATCCACCTGCAATTTAGCCGGTGGGGCAGTATGGAACTCCGCATCCGCTTTGGCAAAACGTTCTTGGATTGCGCGTGATGGCGCTTTGTCCAATACACTCACCACCACAATCCCGATGCTAGCCAAAATAAACCCAGGGATGATTTCATACAGGTTCAGCCACGCAAACTGCTTCCAGATAATCACGGTGAAGGCGCCAATCAGCATTCCGGCCAGCGCACCATTGCGAGTCATCCGTGACCAAAGTACCGAGAACAACACCACCGGCCCAAACGCGGCGCCAAATCCAGCCCAGGCGTAACTCACCAGACCAAGCACGCGGTTTTGCGGGTTATAAGCCAGCGCAATGGCCAGTAACGCCACTGCCAGCACCATCAAGCGTCCTACCCACACCAGCTCTTGTTGACTGGCATTTTTACGCAAGAAGGCTTTGTAGAAATCTTCAGCCAGCGCACTGGAGCACACCAGCAACTGGCAACTTAAGGTCGACATCACAGCAGCTAAAATGGCGGACAGTAGTATTCCGGCAATCCACGGGTTAAACAGTAATTGCGCCAACACCATAAAGACGCGCTCACTGTTTTGATCCACCGCCGCGGCTTGATCGGGATGATTAGCAAAATAAGCAATACCAAAGAAGCCGACCGCCACCGCACCGCCTAAGCACAGGATCATCCACGTCATCGAAATTCGGCGGGCATTAACGATGGTGTAGTGCGAATCGGCCGCCATAAAACGCGCCAGAATATGCGGTTGGCCGAAATAGCCCAAACCCCAGCCCATTAATGAGATGATGGCGACCAGATTCAGCCCCTTGAGCATGTCGAGATTTTCCATGCTCTTTTGCTGGATCACCAGCAGCGAATCCTCCAGCCCACCGACCGCAGCAATCACCATCACCGGCGTCAGGATCAGGGCAAAAATCATCAAGCTAGCCTGCACAGTATCGGTCCACGACACCGCAAGAAAACCACCGACGAAGGTATACAAAATGGTCGCAGCCGCTCCAGCCCACAGCGCGGTTTCATAACTCATGCCAAAGGTGCTTTCGAACAATCGGGCGCCAGCTACGATCCCGGAGGCACAGTAGATGGTGAAAAACAGCAAAATCACTACGGCAGAGATGATGCGCAGTACGCGACTGTTATCTTCAAAGCGGCTAGTGAAGTAATCCGGTAAGGTCAGCGCATTGTTATTGATTTCGGTATGTACCCGTAAGCGACCGGCCACCAATTTCCAATTAATCCACGCGCCAATCACCAGCCCGATAGCAATCCAGCTTTCTGATACGCCAGAGAGAAATACCGCTCCCGGTAACCCCATCAGTAACCAGCCGGACATATCTGAAGCTCCGGCTGACAATGCGGTCACCAAACTGCCGAGACGACGACCGCCCAGAATGTAGTCATCAAAGTTTTTGGTGGAACGCCACGCAATAAAACCGATCAAGATCATGCCGAAAATGTAGACGAGGAACGTCACCAGCATGGGTGTACTTATGGTCATGAAAACGCTCTCCAGAGTGAGCCTCGCAGGCTGTAAATCAGCTTAGCGAAGCGGCGCCATTATTAAATTGTTAGCTGGCGAAAGAACCTGCCTGTGGTGTTTTTTTCACCGCACGCAACTTAACACATTATTCACAACCATTTTCAGCCGGCTGAGTCACTCGCGTATCAATTGGTTGCACTGGATCACGTTTTCATCGGTTGCACCCGTGAAATTTGTTAACTCGATAACGGTTATTTCTTGCATCACTCGACAACACTCCTACTCCTCACAATCAGTTTTAACATTTCATTCATTTTTCAGGCTTGCTGGGCAGGTCACACTTCTTACGGTTGCACAAAGTTGCAACATACTAGATATTGCTGCGTAACCTTTAGCAGGCTTACCACACAGGCCTCGCAACAGAACATGACGACCAAGGAGTGAAATGATGGGGACCACCACGATGGGGGTAAAGCTGGACGAAGCGACCCGCGAGCGCTTAAAAAGTGCCGCCGGCAAATTAAATCGCACCCCGCACTGGCTGATTAAACAAGCCATTTTTACCTATCTGGAGCGGGTGGAAAACCATGCAGAACTCCCTGAACTGGGTGCCGGTGACGCCGCCGATGAGCTGGATAACTCATCGCTGAACGCAGGACAAAACGCCGCAACTACCCTGGAGCCGGTGCAACCGTTTTTAGATTTTGCCGAACAGGTACTCCCGCAATCGGTCAATCGGGCCGCGATCACCGCAGCTTGGCGCCGCAGCGAAACCGATGCCGTGCCGATGCTCTTGGAGCAAGCTCGCCTGCCGCAAGCGCAATCGGCGCAAATCCACCAGCTGGCTTATCAACTGGCAGAAAAGCTGCGCAATCAAAAAACAGCCTCTGGCCGTGCGGGTATGGTGCAAAGCCTGCTGCAAGAGTTCTCGCTCTCATCACAAGAAGGGGTCGCGCTGATGTGTCTGGCGGAAGCGCTGCTGCGTATTCCAGATAAGGCCACGCGCGATGCGCTGATCCGCGACAAAATCAGTAACGGCAACTGGCAATCGCACATTGGTCATAGTCCCTCACTGTTTGTGAATGCCGCGACGTGGGGTTTGCTGCTGACTGGGCGCTTGGTCTCTACGCATAATGAAGCGCACCTCTCTAGCGCGCTCAGCAAAATGATCAGCAAAAGCGGTGAGCCCCTGATCCGTAAAGGTGTGGACATGGCGATGCGCCTGATGGGCGAGCAGTTTGTCACCGGTGAAACTATCGCCGAAGCACTGGCCAATGCGCGCAAATTAGAAGAAAAAGGCTTTCGCTACTCCTACGATATGCTCGGCGAAGCGGCGCTGACCGGCGCGGATGCCGACCGCTATTTGCAGTCGTATCAGCAAGCCATCCACAGCATTGGCAAAGCCTCTAATGGACGCGGTATTTATGAAGGCCCAGGGATTTCAATCAAGTTATCTGCCCTGCACCCGCGCTACAGCCGCGCGCAATATGATCGCGTGATGCAAGAGCTCTACCCGCGCCTGCGCGATCTGACCTTGCTCGCGCGCCGTTATGATATCGGTATTAATATTGATGCCGAAGAAGCCGATCGGCTGGAGATTTCCCTCGATTTGCTGGAGAAACTCTGCTTTGAGCCAGAACTAGCAGGTTGGAATGGCATCGGCTTTGTGATCCAAGCCTATCAAAAGCGTTGTCCACAGGTGATTGATTTCTTAACCGATCTGGCGAGTCGCAGCCGTCGGCGCTTGATGATCCGTCTGGTCAAAGGTGCCTATTGGGACAGCGAAATCAAACGCGCACAAACTGATGGACTGGAAGGCTATCCGGTGTACACGCGCAAGATCTACACCGATATCTCCTATCTGGCCTGTGCCCGCAAACTGCTGGCCGTGCCGAATCTGATTTACCCGCAATTCGCTACCCACAACGCCCATACGCTGGCGGCCATTTATCATCTGGCTGGACACAACTACTATCCCGGTCAGTACGAGTTTCAGTGCTTGCACGGCATGGGCGAGCCGTTGTATGAGCAAGTGGTCGGCCAAGTGGCAGACGGTAAATTAAATCGTCCGTGCCGTATTTACGCGCCGGTGGGCACCCATGAAACCCTGCTCGCGTATCTGGTGCGGCGCTTGCTGGAAAACGGGGCTAACACCTCGTTTGTTAATCGCATTGCCGACACCTCACTGCCGCTCGATGAGTTGGTCGCCGATCCGGTGGCCAGCGCCGAACAGTTAGCGGAAAAAGAAGGGCGACCTGGTCTGCCACATTCGAAAATTCCGTTGCCGCGCGATCTGTATGCAGCTATTAGCCCAACACACATCAACACGCCGCAAGGTCAACGCCTCAATTCAGCCGGGTTAGATTTGGCCAATGAGCAGCGGTTAGCCTCACTGTCCGCCGCTCTGCTTTCGAGCGCAGCGCAGCCGTGGTTAGGCTTACCACTTATCGGCGCCACAGATAAAGACATGGCTAACGAAAATCCACATAACACGCTCGATGATGTGGCGACTTCGGCGTTGCAGCCAGTGCTGAATCCTGCCAATCCAGCAGATATCGTGGGTCATACCCGCGAAGCCAGCCCTGAGGAGGTGTCTCTCGCCCTTGATTGCGCCATGGCGCAAGCGCCAATCTGGTATGCCACCCCGCCACAAGAGCGTGCGGCACTGTTAGAGCGCACTGCACAATTGATGGAAGAGCGGATGCAACCGCTGCTCGGGCTGTTGGTGCGTGAAGCTGGTAAGACTTTCAGCAATGCTATCGCCGAAGTACGCGAAGCGGTGGATTTCCTGCGCTACTACGCGGCGCAAGTGCGCGATGATTTTGATAATGAAACCCATCGCCCACTGGGGCCGGTGGTGTGTATCAGCCCGTGGAACTTCCCATTAGCCATTTTTACCGGCCAAATCGCGGCGGCGCTGGCGGCAGGTAATACCGTGCTGGCCAAGCCAGCCGAACAGACGCCATTGATTGCCGCTGCGGGCGTTCAGTTATTGCTGGATGCAGGTATTCCACGTGGCGTCGTCCAACTGTTACCTGGGCGTGGCGAGAGCGTTGGCGCAGCACTGGTAGCCGATGAGCGTATTCGCGGCGTGATGTTTACCGGCTCAACCGAAGTGGCCAGTCTGCTACAGCGCGCTTTGGCTGGGCGACTTGACCCACAAGGTCGCCCACTGCCGCTGATCGCCGAAACCGGCGGGATGAACGCCATGATTGTCGACTCCTCAGCACTGACCGAGCAGGTGGTGAGCGATGTGATGGCCTCCGCCTTCGACAGCGCCGGTCAACGCTGCTCAGCGCTACGCCTACTCTGCCTGCAAGAAGAGATCGCCGAGTACACCCTGACCATGTTGCGGGGCGCGATGGCTGAATACCGCGTCGGTAATCCGGAGCGGCTGTGTACCGATATCGGGCCCGTGATCGATGCCGAGGCGAAAAATGGCATTGAGCAGCATATCCAGACGCTGCGAGCACAAGGGCATCCGGTATTCCAAGCCGCCCGAGAGGCACAACAAGACCTGCAAGATCGCGCCCAAGGCACCTTTGTTTTGCCGACCTTGATTGAACTGGACAGCGCCAGCGAGCTGCAACGGGAAGTATTTGGTCCGGTGCTGCATGTGGTGCGCTATCGCCGTGAGACGCTAGACCATTTGATCCGCGACATCAATGCCGCCGGTTATGGGTTGACCTTCGGCGTGCATACCCGGATTGATGAGACCATTGCGCGCGTTACCGCCACCGTGCAAGCAGGCAATATGTACGTCAACCGCAATATGGTCGGGGCGGTCGTGGGGGTACAACCGTTTGGCGGTGAAGGATTGTCCGGCACCGGCCCGAAAGCAGGCGGCCCGCTCTATCTGTATCGCCTGCTCGCCAGCCGTCCGGCCAACGCGGTGTTGACGACGTTGAGCCGATTGGACGCGAAACAAAGCGACCCATCACAAGCCCCAGAAGCGCCAACATCGCAACAAGAAGCGCATGCCGCACTCACCGTATGGGCACAAGCACGCCCAGCGCTGCACACACTTTGTGGCCAGTATCGAACCTTGGCGCAAACCGGTAGCCGTCGTGTGCTGACCGGCCCAACCGGTGAACGTAACACCTACAGTTTGCTGGCGCGCGAGCGGGTATTGTGTGTCGCCGACAATGAAGAAGATGCGCTGATCCAGCTGGCGGCCATCACCGCATGTGGCTGCCGCGCCTTGTGGTTAGATAATCCATTGCAACGCGAGCTGCGCGGCAAACTGCCCCCGGCGGTGAGTACCGTCATCGACTTAACCAGTCCTGAGCAGCTCGATAGCCAACGCTTCGATGCGGTGATTTTCCACGGTGACTCCGATCAATTACGCATTTGGTGTAGCCGCATTGCCGAGCGCGCTGGCGCGATCATTTCCGTGCAGGGCTTTGCGCGTGGGGAAACCAACTTGCTGCTGGAAAGATTATGGGTTGAACGTTCACTCAGCATCAACACCGCCGCCGCCGGTGGTAATGCGAGTTTGATGACCATCGGTTAACGCGCGTGTATTGGGTGAATCGGTTAAAAATAGATAACCGATAACTTCATCAGCAACAAACATTGGCCACAAACGCCCCGCTATCTTGCGTGAACGATAGCGGGGCATTTTTTTATATAAGTTATGCAAGTTTACGCCAGCGCCCACTCCACGGCTTTTTCGGCATGCAATTGGGTGGTGTCATACAGCTTCACGTCCGTATCTTGTTGGCGCACCAGTAAGGCAATTTCGGTGCAACCGAGGATCACCGCTTGCGCGCCTTCGGCTTGCAGGCGCTCAATGATCGCCAAATAACGCTGACGCGAGGATGAATTCACAATTCCTTGGCATAACTCATGATAAATGATGTCGTGCACTTGCTGCCGATCGGGCGCATCCGGCACCACCACGTCCAGACCGTATTTATCCGTCAGGCGAGAAATATAGAAATCTTGCTCCATGGTAAAACGCGTGCCCAGCAGCCCAACCTTAGTAATGCCATCGGCCACCAGTTGCTCAGCGGTTGCATCGGCAATGTGTAACAGTGGGATAGACAGCGCAGCTTCGATTTGCGGAGCCACTTTGTGCATGGTGTTGGTACAAATCAGAAGAAAATCAGCCCCACCACGCCCTACCGCTTGCGCGGCATGGGTGAGAATCTGCGCAGTCTGCGGCCAATTGCCCGCATGCTGCAATTTTTCAATCTCCTCAAAATCGACACTGTACAGGCAGATTTTGGCCGAGCTAAGGCCACCGCGCTGCTGGCGTACCCCTTCATTAATCGCTTTATAGTAACTGAGGGTAGACTCCCAACTCATCCCGCCCAATAACCCAATGGTTTTCATCGAATCAGGTTGTGCGTGGGTGGCGAGATCCGCTACCGCGGCTGACTGGTGATACTGCATACATGCCTTCCTTTTCTTGTGATCCGCGAACCGCCCATGTTGGCCACCTGAGCCGCACTACGGCTAACTCTATAATGAGACAGAAACAGTTATATGTACTGTAGGGATACAACATAGCACAAGGCAAGGCGCAGGGTTAAGGATAAAATCAGCAGGATGCACGGAAAAGAAAAACCCTGACCGAATCATCTGCGGATCCGTTCAGGGTTTATTAGCGAGTACGATTCGGTTTAGCGCGTTAGCGCGTACACCGCAGCAACATTACGCGCCGTCAGCTCCACGTTGAATGCCGCATCGCGCAAGGCTTCCGCCAAACTGACCGAACGTGGCACCACACTGAAGACCGCATCGATACCGTGCTGGTGCACAACATCACAATCGTTGGCCAAGCAACCGGCAATCCCGATCACCGGCTTGTTGAACTGCTTAGCCGCGCGCGCCACCCCAATCGGGGTTTTGCCGTGAATGGTCTGGCTGTCGATACGCCCTTCACCGGTGATCACCAAATCAGCATCACGCACCACATCACGCAGATTCACCGCATCCATCACGATATCGATACCCGGTCGCAAAGATGCCTGTAACAGCCCCATCAGCGCTGCGCCCAGACCACCCGCCGCTCCGGCGCCAGCGCGATTTTTCACATCGCAACCCAGTTGCGCCTGCATCAAATCGGCATAGTGCGCTAAGTTAGCGTCGAGTTGCGCCACCATCTCTGGCGTGGCCCCTTTTTGTGGACCGAACACGTGCGACGCACCTTTCGGGCCGCACAGTGGGTTATCTACGTCACACGCCACTTCAATATCGGTGTGCGCTAAACGGGGGTCCAGACCCGACATATCAATCGTCGCCAAACGAGCCAGCGCTCCGCCACCGTATCCGATCTCTTTGCCTTGCTTATCCAACAGGCGAATACCGAGCGCTTGCGCCATGCCAATCCCACCATCGTTGGTGGCACTGCCGCCGATCCCGATGATGATGCGGCGCACCCCGCGCTCTAAGGCAGCCAAAATCAGCTCACCAGTACCGTAGGTGGTGGTTTGCAGTGGATTGCGCTGCTCCGGCGTCACCAGATGCAGGCCGGAGGCAGCTGCCATTTCGATGACGGCAGTTTGCGCGTCCCCCATCAAACCGTAAAACGCATCGACTTGCTCACCCAACGGCCCCGTGACCTGACAGCGAATAATCTCACCGCCAGTAGCATCAATCAGAGATTGCACGGTACCTTCACCACCATCGGCCATCGGCAATTTAACGTAATCGGCGTCTGGCAACACTTTACGAAACCCAGATTCAATGGCTATCGCCACTTCCATTGCCGTCAGGCTTTCTTTGTAGGAGTCTGGAGCAATTACAATTTTCATCATGAGCCTCTTAAACAAACAGACCGAATACGCCAAAAATCAAGGTAGACACTACCGCAATCATCAAACCAACCGCTGATTCGTATGGGATCAGCGCCAGACGCTCTTTCATGTCCATGTGGACAGAGCCGCCGGTTGCGTGGAAGAAACTGCCGTGTGGCATGTGGTCAAACACGGTAGCACCAGCATGGATCATCGCAGCGCCCGCCAATGCCGGTACACCTAAGTCCAAAATGGTTTGGCTAAACACACTAGAGGCAACCGCAGTACCGGCTGTGGTCGACGCTGTAGCCAGTGACATCATGGCGCCAGAGACTGGTGCCAACAGGTAAGATGGCAAACCAGAAGAGGTTAATGCATCAATCAGCACATTCTTCAAACCGGAGTTGGCAATGATCCCCGCCAGCGTACCGGTACCCAGTAACATCACCGCAACCGGCGCCATGCGGGTTAAACCGGATACCGCAAAGTGGTTGGTATCGCGATAACGTTTCATCACCAATGCCCCCAGCAGGCCACCGACCGGCAACGCAATCAGCGGGTCAATGCTGATACCGGCAATCGGACGCAAAGAGAGCAGCACAATCGCCACCAGCGGTGCGACAATCGCCGCGCCAAAGCTCGGTAAGCGACTCATATCGACATTCACCACTTCATGCGCCTGCACTTTGCTGCCTTTGTGGATAAGCTTCTGGGCAATGAAATAGGCCAACAACATACCGCACAGGCCTGGGATAACCCCTGCAGCCATCACGGATGTCAGGGGCACGTTAAACGCATCTGCCGCGGCAATCGAGTTCGGGTTTGGAGACATCACGTTACCGGCCTTACCGCCACCGACCATGGCCAGCAAAATTGCCATCTTGGAAATATCCGCACGACGAGCAATCGCCAGCGCAATCGGCGCTACGGTGATCACCGCCACGTCCACAAACACGCCGACGGCGGTCAGGATCATGGTGGCCAGCGCCAGTGCCAGCAGCGCACGAGTCTCACCGACTTTCTTGACGATGGTTTCCGCAATCGAGGTTGCTGCACCGGATTCAATCAGTACTCCGGCCAGAATACCGGCGGCCAGAATACGCAGCACCGCAGTGACAATGCCCTGCGCGCCACCAATCATCAGCGTCACTGTGTCCGGCAAAGAGACGCCGCCCACCACGCCACCAATCAGTGCACCGATAATCATGCCGTAGGCCGGCGGCACTTTACGTAAAATGAGAGCGATGGCGACCACCAGTGCGGTGATAGCGCCAAGGGTTGATACTTCTGGCATCGTCCTTTCCCGTCAGTGTGTTGAAGTTGCGCCGACTCTACCTGCTGATACAGGATTTAGCTTTAGGCAAGCGGACAAATGAAGGGGGATGAATCAGGGTCAAATTTGTGCAAATGCACAAATTGCGGATTTTATGCAGGAGCGCAAAGCGCCAGATACATTCGTGTTTTATCGCCTATTTCATTGAAATTTAAAGATGTTATCTTTTCAATTTTATCAAGGCGATAACGCAGCGTATTTCGGTGGATATGTAGCTGGTCACAGGTTTGCGCTAAATCACAATTCTGAGCAAAATATACCCGCAGCGTTTTGAGTAATTGCCCACGCGGGTCTTGTTGCGCCAACATCTGTAGCGGGCGCAGCAGTTGTTGATGACGCCAAGCATCCTCACGCAAACCGCTCAACAACACCGGCACAATATGATCCTGATAGAACAATACCTGATTCGGAACCGGGTTCAGTGCGCCAATTTCTAAGGTCGCTTTAGCGGTCTGATAAGATTGCGCCAAACCAGATACACCACGGAAATAATCGCCCAACGCAATGCAGATACTAAAGCTGCCTTCCCGCGCTACCTGCCGGATCAGTTTATCCACCCGTTTTTGCTCAACTTCGCGTGACCAGCCCTCCGGCCCCAATTTAATCGGCTTTAACACTACCACTTCGTTACGGGCGACAGAAACGATCCCCACCAGATTATCGCGCTCAGGATATTCCAGCAGGTGCACCAGTTGTTGTAAGTGCTCAAGCGAGAAATACTCACCGGGCTGTGGCAGCACCTTCACTACCGCAGCAATGCGCGGCTGGGTCAGATCCAGATTCAGACGTTCGGCAATCGTAATCAGCTGCTGCTCATTGAGCTCACTGCCTTGGATCAGTTGCAGCACCAGCTCTTCACGATGGCGCTTATTCCACTGGATCTGCGACATCAGCGCGGCTTGCTCAACGATAAGCTCAGCGGTCATTTTGACCAACTCACCGTAATTGCGCACCAAGGCCGGCTCACCGGAGATCCCCACCACGCCGATCACCTGCTGGTTAAACACGATGGGCAAGTTGATCCCCGGTTTCACCCCTTCGAGGCTACGCGCCATTGCCTCATCAATCTCTACCACCCGATTGTTATTCAGCACCAAAATCGCGCCTTCATGGCGCTGTTGCAGCCGCGATGGGTCGCCCGAGCCGATAATTCTGCCATGCTGATCCATCACGTTGACCGAATAGTGGATAATGTTCATGGTGCGCTCAACAATCTGCCGAGCAATAGCAACGTTTAAGATCATGGAAAACTCCGCATGCCCCACGGGCGTACTGACACTCGCAACTCAGCCAAGAAAGATTCTTAGTCGACTAACTCGATACCCAAACATTCCAACAGCGCCAAGGCTTCATAGCGGGAAAACTTGGCACCGGTGACCTGATTTTCCAAGACATTCAGCGCAAAGTCATGTGAGTCACTCAGATCGGCGTCTTGTAAATTAGTACGCATAAATTGGCTCGCGGTAAAATCGCAGTGAGTCATAACCGATTGGCGAAAATCCCCTTCGCGAAAATCCACATCGTGCAAACGGCATTCATCCATCTGCAATTCATGCAGGGTAAGACCAAAAAACGAGGCGTCACTCAGCAAACAGCGCTGAAATGAGAGTTCAAAATCAAGGTGATAAATCGGCCAGTTGGCTTTGGTCCAATCAATGCCAATCAGTTTGCTGTCAACAAACGTCATTCCAAACAGCCGCGAACCGGTTAACTCCAACAGGCTCAGATTACAGCGCATAAAATGACAATTGATAAACCGGCAATTTTGCCAGCGCGCCGCCGAGAAATCACATTCGCTAAAAGTGCAGGCTTCAAACTCCACGTCACGCAGCGTGGTCTGTGCCCCATTTAACTGGCTAAAGGTCTGTTCAAAATAGTGTTGCTGATTTTGGATCTGCGTATGTAGCGCGCTTTGCTGCGGATTTTGTGAGGCATTCATGGCGGTCTCCTGCCGGCTCGTTGTAGACCGGTTGTTCGTGATGACACGGCGGTTAGCGAGAATGATAACCCGCCGTGCGTCGCTTGACTCACTTGGCGTGAACTTTTAGGATGACGCGTCGAAAAGATTTAAGGCTGGTACGGTTATTCCAGCCCTCGTTGCCCAACGAGATGCAGTTGCCTCCCGGCAAACCCACGGCACTAACCTTTAACGAGGATGGTGCGCGTGTCTGCTTTTTCCGTGCACCATCCAACAATCGGATGAGATCATGCACAAGAAACACACTCTAATTATTGCCCAGCTGTTTATTTCCCTGATGATGGCTTGCCTAATGACCGGCATTTTTAGCCTGCTTGAGCTGGGTTTTTCACTTACGTGGCTGCACGCTTGGGCAAAACATTTTCTGCTAGCTTGGCC
Organism: Plesiomonas sp. ZOR0011; assembly: GCF_000800945.1. Taxonomy (NCBI): domain Bacteria; kingdom Pseudomonadati; phylum Pseudomonadota; class Gammaproteobacteria; order Enterobacterales; family Enterobacteriaceae; genus Plesiomonas; species Plesiomonas sp. ZOR0011. The sequence goes on along the minus strand of NZ_JRKB01000060.1, from coordinate 24,244 downwards.
GGTGGCCTTTTGCTTGTCACTGGTGGTGGGGAATCTCGGCTTTAAACTGGCGGAGAAAGTGACGGCGTAACTGTTTTGGCACCGCTGATTTTCATGGCAGGTTCTGTGCTAAAAACGAATCCCTAGTTCTAAAAACGAATCCTGGATTCTAAAACCCGACCGCCACATCCCCAACTAACCATCACTGCGCCAGCTATCCTCGCCCGTAATTATCATGCAATGGAAACTGGCGCAGTCATAACATCAAGGCCGGTCATGCCCGAGCAATACCTTTGCGCGCCGAAGTCAGGCGCGCAAATAAAATCATTCGGTGCAATTCAGCTTCTATTCCGACACCTTGCTCAGTTGCCGTTTGTCATAACGGTCTTTAACCAATGAGCCAATCACGACCACCACCGTCAACGGAATGAGGGCATAAACGATAATCCCTTGTACCGACGCCAACCACGGCGCATGCAGCGCACCACCAATCAAGAACAGCGTGTACGCCAGATACAGGATGAAAAACAGCGCGCCTTCGATGCGACTGAGAATCGCGCCAGTAAAAAACAGCGGCACACACAGCAGCGCGACAGCCAGCATCACGGGGAAATCCTGCTGCACTAACTGCTCGTTGCCTGCCAGCCCATTGCTGCTCAGCACACCGGAAACCCCTAACACCGCCAACAAGTTAAAGATGTTACTGCCCACTACGTTACCGACGGCAATATCGCGCTGGCCTTTAATACTGGCCACAATCGAGGTCATCACCTCAGGCAGTGACGTGCCAACCGCCACAATCGTCAGGCCAATCACCGCTTCGCTGACCGCAAATGCACGGGCAATATTCACCGCGCTATTCACCAGCAAGTTTGCCCCCGCGACCAAACAGGCTAAACCGCCAATAATCCATAACAGATTTTGCCACGTCGGATGCGTGCCGCTGATCAAGGCATCCACTTCATCATCTTGCTCTGTGCTGGCCGCGTCGCTCAGGGCTGCGCCGCTGGTACTTAGGGCTACGGAGTTATTCGCGCCACTCGCCCTTTCCGTTGCTTCGGTGCGCTTGCCCTGCACAAACAAAAACACGGTATAGGCCAGCAGCAACACCACTAAAATACCGGCATCCAGACGACTTAACACGCCATCGCGGATCATATAGAACACCAGCATACTGGCCAGCACCATCAGTGGGACATCTTGCCGGATAAGTTGGCGCGAAATGGCCAGCGGCGTGATGATAGCGGCAAGGCCAAGAATAAACAGGACGTTAAAGATATTGCTGCCGACCACGTTAGCGATGGCCATTTCACTCTGTCCGGCCAGCGCCGAACGAATGCTCACCGCCAATTCTGGCGCACTGGTACCAAATGCCACGACCGTCAGGCCAATCACCAGACTCGGGATCCCGATACTGGCGGCCAAACGCGCCGCACCTTTAACCAAGCCATCTGCGCCGACCACCAGCAGCACCAACCCAATAGCTAATAACAGATAATCCATGCCTTACTCCTCCTGAGTCTTGGTCAATCCTCGTCACGGGCAGAGTGCACGTGATGACGCGACATGCACCGCTACACTAACACCTATCAGTAGTGCTGCTAGAGCTGCATCTAAACGATGAATCTTTTAAAAGAGTACTCTGAGTCCGGTTCTCAGTCACCCTCCATCCGCCTTCCGCTTAAATAAGCTCAACAACGCAACGCTTTCACCTTTCAGCTCGCATCTTGTTGTATATAGAGCCCTTTTTTTGAAGACGCATCACGGCCGAGCAGCAACAAAGATTTGTATTATGTTTTATTATGCCATCACAGGATCACATCATGAATAAAACCACCAGCGCGCTCGTTATTGGTACTCTGTTATTCTCCGTCACTGCCGCAGCGCAAACCGGAAATGCTAACAGCAATAAAAATAGCCGTGAAGTTGCCAGCGCCCTGAATGGCCTTGCGAATGCTGAATTAAGTGCCGCAAAGGCCCCATCCATTACCGTGGGCACCTTTAATATCGGTGCGGCGAAAGTCTCTTCCATCAGCGAAATTGCCAAAGCGATTAAAGCCAGCAAGGTGGATATCATGGCGCTGCAGGAAGTGGATCAATTAACGCAGCGCAGCGGTAATATTGATCATCTGGCCGAGCTGAAAAAACTGACCGGTATGTACGGCATTTATGGCGCCGCCATTGATTATGATGGCGGCAAATACGGCTTAGCCTTCTTGTCCAAATACCCGATTACGCAAAAAGAGATTGTGCAATTACCATCCGGTAATCGCGAGCAGCGGATCGCGTTTATCGCAGAAATTGAGGCACCCAACTTCCCTGCCCCTATCGTGGCAATCAATACCCATTTGGATACCAAAGAAAACGCGGCAGTGCGTATCGAGCAAATCCAAGAGCTAAATGATCGCACCATCGAGATCCGTGGGATCAAATTGCTGTTCGGCGACATGAATGATACGCCGCAAACCGCCAGCATTCAGGAGCTGACCAAATACTGGAATCCGGTGATGCCGCTGACCGCCGATCACCGCACTTGGCCGGCCAATAACCCAGAAATTGGCGTCGATTACATCTTCACCAGTAACGCCCAGCGCTGGAAAGTGAAAGATATGGTGATCCCAGCCAAAACCGGTAAATGGGCCGGTGTTCATTGGCCAACTGTCAGCGATCACTTGCCGGTGATCGCCACGTTGCAACTCACCGAACAATAATCAGCGCTGCAGTGTGAGTAGATGAGTGCGAGTCGATGAGTCAGTGAGTAAGCGTCTATTGATAAGACGATGACGAGAAGGGATGAACCGCGCAGGCGTTCATCCCTTTTTGTTTGAATTTAACGCGCGGTATGAAGGCGCTGTTATGGAGGTGCTGCTATGGAAGCGCAGTGTAGTAGACGTGGTGAATCAGCGTGTTTAATTCGCCTTCGGCGTCAGAGTCTTAATCACCCGCGCGGGATTACCCGCAATCACCACATTATCGGGAAAACTTTTCGTCACCACCGCGCCTGATGCCACCACCACGTTGTTACCCAGCGTGACACCCGGGTTGATGACCGCATGCCCACCAATCCAACAGTTGTCCCCCACCGTGACCGCTTTTCCCAGCTCGCGACCCCTGTTGCGCTCATCGGGATCAAGCGGATGGGTGGCGGTATAAATCCCAACTTGCGGCCCAAGCATGCAGTTATTGCCCATGCGCACTTCAGCCACATCAAGGATCACGCAGTGATAATTGGCGTAGAAATTCTCGCCCACATGAATATTGCAGCCATAATCGCACTGAAAAGATGGCTCGATATGGATCTGCTCACCACAGCTACCGAACAAAGATTTGAGTAGCCGGACTTTCTCGGTGCGCTCAGACGGCGGGCACTGATTAAAAGCAAAGGTCAGCGCACGGGCTTGAGCGCGGCGCTCGACCAACAGCGGGTCAGCCGGATCGTATAACTCGCCCGCTAACATGTTTTGCCATTCACGGTTCATCTTGCACTCCTTTGTTGTTGTCATCTTCCCTGTTCGGCGGGCGGCGATAAGCGCGCCGCAACCCACTACTCTACATCGACGACTCTACATCTACGGCAGATCGACATACTCTCCTCGCGCATCGACTCGCGTGGTGACAGAAAAGCTGTAACAGTCAGCGCGGCATAGACTCTGGCTGACTTCCAGCAACACCTGCTGCGCATCATAGCTGCGCTGAGTGACTTCCAGCACTGGCGTGCCTTCCGGCAATTCGAGTAACGCCGCATCAGCGGCAGACGGTAACACCTGACGAATCTGATATTGCTGCGAATGCGGCGCAATGCCCGCTTGTTGCCACGCGGCATACAGCGAGCCTTCCAATAAATCAGGGCGCGGCAAAAAAGCTTTCGGAATATAGGTGGTTTCCACGGAGGTCGGTCGACTATCAACGCAGCGCACGCGGCGGATCTTGGCAATTTCACTGCCAGTACTGAGCCCCATCATCTGGGCAATAGCTGGCGCGGCGCTGATCAGCTCACGCACCAACCAGCGATCACTCAATTCGCCGTGCATCCCCAATTGGGTAGTAAAACTGCCACCGGTCAGGTTGTAGTTAAACGGGGTATGCACCACGGTGCCTTTCCCCTGCTGTTTGACCACCAAGCCCTGTTCGGCCAGCAACGCCAGCGCTTTAACAATCGTGGCACGTGACAGCGCAAGATGCTCTGACAAATGTCGCTCGGAAGGCAATACCTGCCCGTGTTTTAGCAATTTGTCTTCGATGGCCTGACGGATCCCCTGCGCCAATGCCAAATAAAGCGGCGTGTTGCTTTGCAACGCTAACCCCGATTTCAGGGTCTCAAACAGGTTTTCCATACTCACGGTTTGCATTTTGTTCTCGTTCTTACGCTTTGGGTCCACACAACATCACTGTAAAAATGCTTCACAGCTCACACTGGACTATAACTGGATCTGTATAATAGCAAACTGGACTGCAACTGGACTACTCAATCAAATACCCCAGTGCACACTCGACCAATGGCGCAAATAATAAAGGACACCCCTACAGTCATGTGCTCTTCTGCCTCGCTTGCACAACAACAACGTATTTTAGGCTGCCTATACGGTCAGGCCATCGGCGATGCTTTTGGCATGCCCTCTGAGCTGTGGTCACGGGAAAAAGTGCGTGCCTATTTTGGCTGGATCTCGGATTTTCTGGATGGCCCACAAGAGAACATCGCCGCTAATGAGTTTGTTCGTGGTCAGTTCACCGATGATACATGTCAGGCGGTTGCATTAATGGATGCCATTATCGAAGATAATGGTCAGATAAATCCACTGACGATTGCCGCGCATATCATGCGCTGGGCCGAAAAGATTGATGCTTTCAATAAAAATATCCTCGGCCCGACGTCAAAAGGCGCATTAACTTCCCTGCAACAAGGCGTGGCGTTGGCCGATATTCAAGCCAATGGCGTCACCAACGGCGCGCCAATGCGCATCGCGCCGGTCGGCTGCCTGCTGCCAACCGCCGATCGCGACGCCTTTATTGAGGCCGTTCGCCTAGCCTGTGCCCCAACCCATAAATCCGATATCGCTATTGCCGGATCTGCGGTGATCGCATGGGCAGTCAGCCGCGCCATTGATGGCGCAGACTGGGCCACCATTTGCCGCGAGCTGCCGCCACTGGCGCATCAAGTACAAACTCGCTTTGCCTCCACCTTCAGTGCCTCACTGGCACGCCGCATCGAGCTGGCACTGCAATCAGTGCGCCAATCTACCGCCATTGCAGCCACCGCCGAAGAAGGGCTGCGTACCGGTTTGGATGAGGTCTACGACCTGATTGGCTCCGGGATGGATGTGATTGAATCTGTGCCGGCAGCCATAGCGATTGTCGAACTCGCCGCTGGGGAGCCGATGCGCTGCGCCGAGCTGTGCGCCAATTTAGGCGGTGACACGGACACCATCGGTGCGATGGCAACCGCAATTTGCGGCGCGCTCAACGGCGTGGACGCCTTCCCACTTGCAGCACGCACGTTAATTGCCGAGGCCAATCAGATTGATTTGGCCGCCTACGCGCAACAATTGACCCAATACCGTCAAACGGAATTTCATCAACAGGAAGTGTGAATATGAGTCAGCAAACTGCAGACGCGGCCTGCGCCGCGCCAGCCGACGGGATTGACCTCATCCCGCCACAACAGTGTACCAAGCGTCCCGCGGAGCTGTTTTTTGTCTGGTGTGCCGCGAACATCGGCATCCTGGGCGTGGTGTACGGGGCGGTGATCGTTTCGTTCGGGCTGTCTTTCTGGCAATCCGTGCTGGCAGCGCTGGTCGGCGTAGCATCGTTCTCGCTGGTCGGGATCACCAGTGTGGCCGGTAAAACGGGCCGCACCACCACGCTGACCCTGTCTCGGGTCTGCTTTGGTAAACAAGGCAATATCGCACCAACGGCCTTTTGCTGGATAAACCTGATGGGCTGGGAAGCCGTCAATCTGGTTACCGGTACCCTGACGCTGGTAGCTCTGTTCAGTGCCATGGGGATCGAAACCAGCGCCCTGATCACGGGGATTTCTCTGCTGCTGTTTGGCGGCCTGACTGTGGTGGTTTCCATGTTGGGCCAAGATACCGTGCTGCAGATGCAAAAGTGGATCACCCGCACCTTTGGCGTGATGACGCTGATTGTGGTGTTGTATCTGATGGCCAATGCCGATTGGAATGCGATTTTAGCCCTGCCATCCGGTAACTGGCTGACCGGCTTCTTACCGGCGGTTTCTGTGATCGCCGCCGGTACCGGCATCAGCTGGGCGATTGCCGGCGCCGACTACAGCCGCGATCAGCACGCTGACGCCAGCACCGGTTCCATCTTTTCGGCGGTGGTCGCTGGAGCTGCGCTGCCACTGGTGCTGCTGATGTTTGCTGGGATCCTGCTGACCGCGCAAATCCCCGATCTGGCCTCTACCGAAAACCCGATCGCCGCAATTGGCCAATTACTGCCAACTTGGATGGCGATCCCGTATCTGGCCGCCGCCGTAGCGGGCATCGTCACTATCGCGGTGCTGAGCCTCTACTCTGCTAGCCTGAACCTGCTGAGCATGGGCGTTAAACTGCGCCAATCGCATGCCGTGATGCTGGATGCGGTATTGGTCGTGGGCGTTGCGCTGTATGTGCTGTTTGTCTCCGGTGATTTTCTGGGGCCATTTATCGCCTTTTTGATCTTCTGTGGTCTGTTCTTAGCGGCGTGGGCGGCTATTTTTATTCTCGATTTTCTGGCTCTGCGCCGTCAGCACGGTTATGACTACCGAGCACTGTACGGTGATACCGGCGTGCGTAAAGGCCCACTTGCTTGCTGGCTAGCCGGCGCCTTGAGCGGCCTGCTGGTCACCAAAACCGGCTTTATTGATGGGCCGCTGGCAATCGGTATTTTTGCTGACTCCAGCTTGGGGCTGTTTGTCTCCTTTGCCGTGAGTTTAGTTCTGTATGCCCTGTTGTTCGTTGCAGCGAAGAGGAAATAAAAGGATGTTGAACCTAACTGCACAAACACCAGTCATGGTGATTGGCGCTGCCTTTGGCGATGTGATGCTGAGTATGCAGCGTCTGCCGCGCTCAGGCGGCGATGAAGTGGCCAGCGAGACTGGCCGTCAAATTGGCGGCTGCGCCTTTAACGTGGCACGCGTATTAGCCCGTTTAGGCATGCCGCTGATTAATGGTATCCCGGTCGGTACCGGTATTTGGGGCGAAGCGGTGGCCCGTGCCATGCAGGCTGAATCTCTGCCGGTACATTTGCGTAACCGCGAGCACGATAACGGCTGGTGTCTGGCACTGGTTGAGCCTAGCGGCGAACGCACCTTTGTTACCGTGGAGGGATGTGAACAGTTCTGGGATACCGATGCCCTCGAAGCGCTGCTGCCACAAGAGCCGGCGTGGGTTTATGCCTCTGGTTATGAAATTGCCAGCAACCACGGCAAACCGCTCCTGAGCTGGCTGACCAATTTACCAACGCGCGTGAAGCTGTTTATCGATCTCGGTCCGCGCATCAGCGAACTGTGTCCGCAGGTGCTGGCAACCTTGCTTGGACGCGGCGCGCTGCTGACCCTTAACCGCGAAGAAGCGGCGCAGCTGCTTAAACAGCCTGCCACGTCGCAGAATATCGCAGCATTTTGTCAGGCGCACCATGTGCCGCTGATCGTTCGCCAAGACAAAAATGGCGCGCTGGTCGGCTCGCCGGATGGTCAGTGCCATCAGGTGATGCCAGTGTCGATCACCGCGTGCGATACCATCGGCGCCGGTGATGCTCATTGCGGCGCTACGCTCGCCGGATTGATGAGCGGTCTGCCATTGGTGGAAGCGGTGCAATTAGGCAATCTAGTCGCGGCCATTGTCGTCAGCCGCCCTGGCGCTGACGGCGCGCCGTATCTGGCGGAGCTGAGCGATTACGCGTTGCCGGCAATTCAGCAGATCAACTGACGGCACCACACAAAACGGTACAGCACTGCTCGGCAATAAGTTCGCCATCATGCTGTCTAATCCCGCCTCGCCATGCACTTTGCATGGCGAGGCTTTTTTCCCTTTTCCCTTTTCCCTTTTCCCTTTTTTGCAATGTGGTGCCGTTTGATTGATCATTTCAATAATTGTTGTATAGTTGAATGATAACTCGTTAGTACAGAGAATTTGTATGGACAAACCTACCGCAACCAAAGTGTTTGAATCCCTCGCCTCGGGCATTCGTCTGGATGTTTGGCGCTTGCTGGTTAAAGCCGGACTCAACGGCATGGTCGCCGGACAACTGGCCACTGAGCTGGATCTGGCGCCAAACACCCTCTCGTTTCATCTCAAAGCCATGTTGCACGCCGGGCTTGTTTCGGTTGAGCAAGAGGGCCGTTTTTTACGCTATCGCGCCAATATCCCACTGATGCTGGATCTGATTGGCTACCTGACCGAAGAGTGTTGTCAGGGCCAACCTGAGCAGTGCGCAGATCTGCGCAAAAGTGCTGGCTGCTGTGAAGCCGTGCTACCGCCGCTCAGCACAACAACAGAAAAATAGTCTTCACGAACGACTCGTAATCGGGGAAAACAAGGCGTTGGCCACCCCCTGAGAGCCTGAATAACACCGCTGGCGTACCCGCCTTTTAGTGCGCGCTGGCTCAATTTTTTCGGAGAGTGTGTATGTCTGCCCCCACCTGCGGCGAACTTGCCACCACAAAACGCATGCGTTTTCTCGACCGCAACCTGACGCTTTGGATCTTCGCCGCTATGGCGCTGGGCGTCGGCATTGGTTATTTCTTCCCACAAGTCGCTAGCTGGAATGAGGCGATGTCGATTGGCAGTACCAACATTCCACTGGCGATTGGCTTGATTTTGATGATGTATCCGCCGCTGGCGAAAGTGAATTACGCGGCGATTGGAACGATGACCCAAGATCGCACCGCGATCACCTTATCGCTCATCATGAACTGGTTGGTCGGCCCGCTGTTGATGTTCGTGATTGCGCTGGTGTTCTTGCACGATCAACCCGGTTACATGACCGGCCTGATTTTAATTGGCTTAGCGCGCTGTATCGCCATGGTGCTGGTGTGGAACGATCTCGGCGGCGGTAACAAAGAGTACGGCGCTGGACTGGTCGCCCTAAACAGTGCGTTCCAAATTCTGACTTACAGCTTCATGGCGTGGTTATTTATCACGGTGCTGCCGCCGCTGTTGGGCTACCAAGGCTTTGCGGTTGATATCACCATGTTAGATATCGCCAAAAGTGTGCTGATTTATCTGGGGATCCCCTTCTTAGCCGGTTATCTGAGCCGTAAATGGCTGATTAACGCCAAGGGAGAGCAATGGTATAGCGAAACCTTTATCCCCGCCATTTCACCAATCACCTTGATTGCTCTACTGGCAACCATCGTGCTGATGTTCAGCCTGAAAGGGGAAATGATTGTTGAGCTGCCGATGGATGTATTGCGAGTAGCCATTCCGCTGGTGGTCTATTTTGTTCTGATGTTCTTTACCAGTTTCCTGATTGGTAAAAAGCTCGGCTTACCGTATGACAAGAATGCCTCAATTGCGTTTACCGCAACCGGCAACAATTTTGAATTAGCCATTGCCGTAGCGATTGCCGTGTTTGGCCTCAATTCCGATCAAGCCTTTGCCGGTGTCATTGGCCCCTTGGTGGAAGTGCCGGTATTGATTGCTCTGGTGAATATTGCCCTGAAGATGAAACAGCGTTATCAGACCCAAGGAGTTAAAGCATGACCGATTCAAGCGTGACCATTTACCACAATCCGGAGTGTGGCACATCCCGAAACACGCTGGCGCTGATCCGCAATAGTGGGATCGAGCCTGAGGTAATTTTGTACCTGCAAACCCCGCCGGACAGAGTCACACTGCAGCAACTGATTCAGGCGATGGGAATTTCAGTTCGTGCTCTGCTGCGTCAGAACGTCGCGCCGTACGCCGAGTTAGGGCTGGCCGAGGATAAGTTCAGTGATGAGCAATTGCTGGACGCCATGCTGGCACACCCGATTTTGATTAACCGCCCGATTGTGGTGACGCCCATCGGTACTCGCCTGTGCCGCCCATCAGAAGTGGTGCTGGATATCCTGCCGCAAGCGCAGCGCGGCGCGTTCAGCAAAGAAGACGGCGAGCAAGTGGTCGACGCACAGGGTAAGCGCCTGCGCTAATCGGTTCACGTCGCCGGTATACTGGCCGGTTGCCGCCAACAAAAAAGCCGTCGCGCATCGTGCGCCACGGCTTTTTTATCGCTGTCATTAGCGTCTATCGTAAACCGACATTCAGCTTAATTTCAGGCTAACGAAATCCTTCAGACGCGAGAAGATCCCTGCTTCTTTGACGGCCGACAACGTGTAGAGTTTTTCACTCCCGATCACCTGATCGTGATACACGTACTCAATCACCCCGACTTCAGTCCCCTTCTCGACCGGCGCTTTCAGGTCTTTATCCTTCAGGGTATAGCGTACACGCAACTCGTGTGCAGCCCCTTTTGGCAAGGTGAAGAACAGGTTATGACCAGCGCCGAGCTCAGCGTATTTCTCCTGACCGTACCACACCTTTTCACGGGTAATCGCGCGATCTTTTTGTGCCAACTGCACGGTCTCAAAATTGTTTTGTCCCCACAGCAGCAGCTTTTTAGCCTGCTCTTCACGGCCTTTGCTGCTGGCCGCGCCCATCACTACCGCGATCAAGCGCTGCCCTTCACTATCAATGCTGGTGGCGACCAAGTTGTAACCCGCCGTCTCGGTGTGGCCGGTTTTCATGCCGTCAACATGCAAGGTTTTATCCCACAGCAGACCGTTACGGTTACGCTGAGTCACCCCATTCCAGGTCAGACTTTTCTCGCTATAAAACGGGTAATAGGTCGGTTCACTGTTGATGATGGTCTGTGCCAGCACTGCCATATCGCGCGCACTGGAGTATTGCCCCGGCGCATCCAAACCATGCACCGTTTCAAAATGGGTATTCGGCATGTTGAGCAATTTAACGTTGGCATTCATCTGCTCAACGAATTGTTGCTGACCACCACTGACATAATCGGACAGTGCCACACAAGCATCGTTACCGGAATCAATGATGATCCCGCGCAGCAAATCACTGACAATCGCTTTATCGCCCGGTTTCAGGAACATCAGCGAGGAGCCTTTAAACACCGGATTGCGGGTTGCCCACGCATCGTTGCCGATAGTGACCGGATCGTTGAGGGTGATGCGTCCTTCATCCAGCGCCTGCTCGGCCACATAAGTGGTCATCAACTTGGTCAAGCTGGCTGGGTTACGCCGCTCATTTTCATTGGCCGCCGTCAGGATTTGTCCAGTACGGGCACTCATCAACACCCAAGAGGCCGCATCAATGTGCGGAGCGCGCAAAGGCATGTCGGTATCGGCATGGGCGGCACTTGCCACCAGCAGCGCGGCTAACGTAAGTTTGCTAACAATATTCAAAACAGATCACCGTGAATAATAACCAATACCGGCTTTATCGGCCGGACACTGAGCCTCTTGCGTACCTACAACGAATGGCGCAATTTCACGCCATGCATTTTCTTTCATTCGCCTTGCCACCCATAAAGGCGACAATGTGGCAGCTAAAGCAGGCCGAGGCTCTCAGGCTGTGTCAGCCAAAAACAGCGGAACCCAAAAACAGCGAAACAATGTATGCGTTCTTGGCGTGCTAACATACCGCAGACAGGAGGGATAAGTGTAAAAAACAGAAGGAAAATACGTACAGATGTAACAACCGGCGAAAAGCGCAGCAATTGCGCGCCTTAGCGGCCTCCATGGTGGTGATTTTGTCAGCAAATACCCTGTAGCCATGCCGACTAGTGAGCCGAAAAAACATGCAGAGCAAACATACCAAGCAAACGCGCCCCCCATAGGCGGCGCTACACACGAACCGCGCTTACAGGGAAAGGGTTATTGCGGCCATATCGCAGCTTAAGCGGCATTGCCCGCAGCCATTACAGTTATCATCGACTTGCGGCAGTTGGCCTGCCGTTAAGGTGATGGCCTGTTGTGGACACTGCTCTGCGCACAGCCCACACGCCATGTGCGCCTGAGTACAGCGGGCGCTGATCTGGGCTCGCACTGCTAACAGCCAAGGGCGATCAGTGCGCAATGCGCCGGATGAACAGCCGCGTGCGCACGCCGCGCAGCCCTCGCACCACCGCTCAGCATAATCAAATCGGCTTTGCCCCTGCGCATCCAGCGACAGTGCCTGCACCGGACAGGCACGGACACACGCCCCGCATCCGGTACACAAGGTCTGAAACTCTCGCTCCTCGGCGCTGTAAGGGGGGCGACAGACATTCGCCCGCATCGGCATGCTCGGCTCCGGCTCCACAGGAGGCTCGGCGGCCCAATTCATGCTCAAAAAGCGCCGCCGCGACAAAATGCGCGGGTTTTCCAATCGCTCGGCTAATCGTTGTGTGGTTTTCATGTCAGGCTCTTTTCATCTCCACGCCAACAGGGTTCATTGCCGGCGCACAGACAGATGACTTAACGAAATAGCGGCTTGTTGGCCACCGTCACATCCAGCGTCTGCGCCAAATCATGCAGATAAATACGCGCTAACTGCCCTAACTCTTGGTAAAACGCACTTTCTCCACTGTCGATCAGTGCATCCAAATAGGCGTATGCCCACGGCAGTAAGTGCTCGGCCAGCAGCTGCTGCACCTGCGCGGTTTGCTGCTGTTCGGTTAATAACGCCAGAGTCATCAACATCAACCCAAAGTGATCTTCCGGTTCATGCTGCTGCGGGGTAAATTGCAATCCGCACTGCTGCAAAAACTGTCGATAGGCTAAGGTACTGTCGCCCATCAGTAGCCCTTCGTGATCCAGATATACCGAACCCCACGGCGGTGCTGGCATGCTGCCTTGGCCAATAAACAGCACACTGTGCTGATACAACAAAGTTTCATCCAGCGCCGGCAATTGGCGCAACAAAGGCGCGGCTTGCGCTTGGCAAGAGGCCGGCAATAAAACTTTAACTTCATCCAGCACACCGAGCGCGGCCTGAAATTGCGGGTCGGTGGGTGGACAGTAAAACAACACCCCTAAAAGTCGTGGGATGACCGCCAGTGATGACATCATGCTTCCTTCAAGATTTTCTGATTTTCGATGCCTGAGTGCTCTTGCTATGCACCGATCATGGCTCGTTCTGTGAGTTTCGCTCTTGTTTGCGTTTCGCTTGAGGCGGTGTACGGCCCCGATTGAACGCCGTACACCGCGATGGCTTTACACCGTGCTCGCTTTATCGCTTGCCGCGCTTGTTCTGTATTCCCAACCAAGGCTGCAAGCGAGCGTTCAAGTCCGCGTGATTACATGCCGATTTGCCACAGGTCGTAAAACGCAATGCGCCCTAAGAGCTCAGCCGCGATCACCGCCACAGCCACCAGCGCCGGTAACCATTTCGGCTCCTGACGCGCCGCCAGCAACAACGCCAGCGCCAATAGCGCGGTTTGCAGTTGCCATAAGCCGGTCACCGCCGCCAAGGCCGCGCCTCCACTGCTGGCAATAAACGCGGCATAGCCCAGCTTGGTGGTAAGCGCAGCCACAATGCCCAGCCCCATCACCCAACGCGCCCATGTCACGCCCAGCGTGCAAGCCAGTGCGCCGCCACCAATGAACACGGTCAACAGGTGCATCAAGGTGACATGCCCGCTCGCCCAATGCGGCACGGTATCCAGCTGATAGATTTGCGGGATAGTCCAGACAAACAGCAGCCCCACCGGCACAGCAACGCCGAGCAGCGCACGGCTTAAACCCGGCGCAGCCTGACGCCAGCGCAATAGCGCACCTAAGCCCGCACAAGCGATGAAAATCCCCGACAGCACAATCTCATTGCTCATCGGTGAACGGCCAACGCCAGCCAGCATGTTCAGCGCACGCAGCGGTTGCCCAAGGTGCACACTGCCCATTACGCCGCCGAGCGCAAACAGCGCCACAGCCCCCAGCAATTTGATGCTGGCGCAGCGATCGCTACCGACCGGCTGGCGCGATTGCCATAACAGCAACAGAAGATAAGCGCCGACCGCGCTTTGCGTCAGGACGGTGAAAAAAACCAGCGGTAATTCATGCATGATCACACCTCCCTGGTGTTAGCAACCTGACCATCTTGACTACCCGACGGGCGGGCATCCGGATGCGGTTTGATGATCAAATTCGGCTGCGTCAACGACGGTGACGGCAACGGTGCAAACGCATTTTGCGTGCCGTACTTAGCGCGCAACTGCTCGATCGGGCCAAAATCCAGTGCGCGCTGTGGACACGAACGCACGCACACCGGCTGCTCGCCTTTGGCGACGCGGGTGTAGCAACCGTCACACTTGGTCATCACCTTTTTCTCGGCATCAAACTGTGGCGCGCCATACGGGCAGCGCATCTCGCAGTAACGACACCCAACGCACAGATCCTGATCAACCACCACCAGACCGTCTTCAGCACGCTTGTGCATGGCGCCAGTTGGGCAGCCAGTGACACAGGTCGGGTTCGAGCAATGGTTGCAGCTGATCGACATGTAATAGTGGAACACATCGGACTGCCACATACCGTTACGCTGCTGCCAGCCACCACCGACGTATTCATAAACCCGCCGCAGTTTCGGACCAACATCCAGATCCTTTTCATCCTTACAGCTCACCTGACACGTTTTACAGCCGGTGCACTTGGATGAGTCCAGAAAAAAACCATATTGAGTAGGCATACTGTTTTACTTTCCTTAAACCTTCTTCACTTCGCACAGGTTAGTCAGCTGCGGGTTCCCCTTCGACAGCGGGGAAGGATGCATCGTGGTCAGGGTATTGATACACCCGCCGACATCCACGCCATCTTTGTTGGTTTTCCGCCATGCCCCTTGCGGCATCGAGACCACTCCCGGACGGATCCGCGGTGTCACTTTAGCCGCCATCCGCACCCGGCCGCGGTCATTGAAAATCTCCAGCAGATCGCCATCCTGAATGCCGCGTGAGGTCGCATCCAGCGGGTTAATCCACAGGGTATCGGGCACCGCTTCGCGCAATACCGCTACCGAATGGTAGGTGGAGTGTGTGCGACCTTTGGTGTGGAAACTGGTGAGTACCAGCGGGTATTTTTTCAGCAACTCCGGATCGCCATCGACCCCTTCGCGCACCGGCACATACTCGGGGATCGGGGTGATTTTGTCCCACTTCGGATCTGGCAGCGTCCATTCTTGGGCAATGGTCGCTAGGCGCTCAGAGTAAATTTCAATCTTGCCGGATGGGGTTTTCAGCGGATTGGCCTGCGGATCATTACGGTAATCTTGCAGCGCGACATATTTGCTACTGTCTGCTAAGCGGCGGTCTACCACGCCCATGCCATCGGTTTTGGCAAACGGCGGCAGATTCGATTGCGGATTCATCTTGCGGGTTTCTTCGTAGCAGTACTCCACCCAGCCATTGACATCACGCCCTTCGGTGAACTGCTCTTCAATCCCCAGTTTGCGCGCCACTTCGGCAAACACATCGTAGCTTGGGCGATTATCAAACAGCGGCTCAATGGCATTTTGCAGACGGATAAAGTAGTGATACGCCCCTGATGCATAAGAGTTATCCACCAGATCGTTTGACTCCACCGAAGTGCAATCCGGCAGCAACAGATCAGCATAACGCGCCGTGGCGGTCATGTGGTTATCCATCACCATGATGAACTCGCACTGACTCTCATCTTCCAAAATCTTGTGCGTCAAATTGAGATCAGAGTGCTGGTTCATCATCACGTTACTGGCGTAACTCCAGATAAACTTGATGTTTTGCGATAACGCCTCAGCACCGCGCAATCCACTGTTTTTACTGGTGAACTTACTTCCGTGCATAATGGCATCGGCCCACAAGAAACAGGGAATTGATGCTTTCACCGGATTTTTGAATGGCAGCTTTTTCAGTGGATAAGAAACATTGCCGCCCCAGTTACCGGAGTTCGTCCCCGGTCGACCAAACTGTCCGGTGATCACCGGCAGCAACATAATGGCCATGGCGGTCTGCTCACCGTTCGAGGCCCGCTGCGCCGACCAACCTTGTGAGATCCACGCCGCTTTCGCTGCCGTCAGCTCGCGCGCTAACTGGCGGATCTCTTGCGGTGCAATACCGGTAATTTGGCTAGCCCACTCCGGCGTTTTAACCGTTTTATCCGCGCCTAAACCCAGCACATAGCTCTTATAGCTTGAGTTAGCCGGTGCCGAGGCTGGCAGCGTACTTTCATCAAAGCCCACGGCATAGCGGTTGATTTGCGCTTCATCGATCAACTCTTCGGTCAGCATGGTATGTACCATCGCTGCAACCAAAGCGGCGTCCGTGCCTGGATTAATCGGCAGCCACGTGGCATTAAACGCCGACACGCTATCGGTACGGCGTGGATCAACGATCACCACCTTCGCGCCGCTTTGGCGTAAGGCATCAAATGTTTCGGTGATCTGACCACCACCCGACATCCGCGTTTCAGCAATGTTCTGACCGAACATCAAGACAAAATCGGAATGGCGAATATCGGAGAGCAAACTGGCCTGCGGTGAACCATACAAAAACGGCTCAATCACACCGATGGATGCGGTCGAATAGGTGGTGTACTGGTCAAGGAAACCGCCCATCAATCCCAGCAAGCGTTTGCCTGCACTGCGGCCCTGAATATTGGCACCGGTAGAACCACTGCCGTACTGATAGTACACAGCTTCATTGCCATATTTATCAATGGTGTAGCGCAATTTATCGGCGAGAATCGTGGTAGCTTCATCCCAGCTAATCGGCACGAACTTGCCTTCACCACGCTTGCCAATTCGCTTCATTGGCGTTTTGAGGCGATCGGGGTTATAGGTCTTCCAACGCACTGAGCGGCCACGCAGACAAGGGCGGATCTGGTGCTCGCCCATAACCGTATCATTGATGCCATTTTCGGTATCAATGCGTACGATCACGCCATCTTTGGTGTGCACTTTCAGCGGACAGCGACTGCCACAGTTCACCAAGCAAGCACTGTACGAAACTTTGGTCCCGTCATCGCGGGTCACCAATGCGGGTTCTGACTTTGCATTCACTTGAAATGGCAGCGATAACGAACTGGCCACAGCCAATGCGCCTCCCCCTTTTACGCCCATTTCAAGAAATGAGCGTCTGGATACCTCGCAATTCAGGTATTCCGGATTACCTTTGCTCATATCACTCCTTAAATCGCCTACACCAAAATAAAACCATCTAAAATGGAAATCCTTTTTTACAAAAATACCCTAAACGGGTTACCGGTATCATGGCTTGATAGATATCAAAAACCGGCCAGTAATTTTTATTCAGGGAAATAATTGCTGGTGAGGTCAAAAATATTATCCTGTCTCATCAATATAATAAGGCAAGCTGTTTTATTTCGAATGAGGAAATGAATGAATATAGGGATAAGTGTGCAAGGCGCAAATAAATAACAAGGTGGAAAATTATTTAACGTAAGGAATGAGGTTGCCATACAATTGAATTGGACGATGAAAGAAATACCGCAGAGAAATGATGGCGTACAATTCAGTGAAATAATAAATACCGCCATGCAGCGGCGCTAACAATAACGGCAACGGCAACGGCAACGGCTCAATGTAATGAAAACCGATCAGGACAACCACGAATTGACAAAACAAGCCTAACGAGATGATTAGGCCCTACCCATAGCCTCATGCGCCGCAAAGTCGCGTATTTAGTGCCCTCTGGCCGCCTGAATCTGCGCGAACTCCGCCCAAAAATGGCGCGCCTGTACCAAGATCTGCTCATCCGGTAATTGATGCCAAATACTCTCGCCCCACAAGCTTAACAGTACCGATTCGCTATCGGTAATTTGCGCCTCGCGCTGCTGACTTGGGCTTTCCCCCGCGCTTTCTTGCACTAACAATTCTTGTGCTAACAAAGTTTGTGCTCGCGTAACATCGACCAATTGGCTTTCGCTAGTTGATGCCTCAAGATCTGATTGATGACGCTGCAAAACACATAATGCTGCGCGGATCGCCGTCGTTTCATAACGCAAAATATCATGCGCATCCGATTTAATATGAAACTGAGATGCCAATGCGGTCAACTCGGTCAGCAGTAATTCCCCTTCGATAATCAGTGCCGCTATCGCCATGACCGTTCTCCTTAGTGCTCTTATCGTCAATATTGTTTTTATCCATAAAAACAATTAATTCTTATTCGCAATTTACTGGGCAGCCATTTCCCAATCTGAGTATAACTTTCCTGTGTTGATATTTTTAGCCGGTGACTAACGGCATCAACTTACGCCTTCCCTATTTTTTATTTTGCTAATATTCTTCTTATCTTGCTTATCCACTATCAGTTTTATTTTGCTCCCCTTGAATTAAGCATAATCGAGCTACCCATAATTACCTATTTGAACCACGCACATTTTTCAGCGCAACGCTGGGTAATTTGCCGCTATGCTTTCGCAAAAAAGACAACAATAGGAGGGGAAATCCTCATAGCAATTCTCCTTTTACCACCCAGCGCAGCTAACTATTCCCCCAATAATCAAACGATAAACAACGTTCTTAGCCGGTAGCACTACTCGGCCTGTCTTGCTTACACCGAGATGGGCGCTAAGCCGTGCAGGCACTGACAGATATGCTAAAATGCGGCAACATCCTGATATCACAACTCAAACACGGACTTACGGATGAGCCACTTACCTGTCACAGACGCAGAGCCTAGTCGTGCGCTGTATCGCCGCATTCCGGCAATTGAACAACTGCTGCGTCACCCGCAGATCCAGCCTCTTTTGGCACATTACGGCAATACCCTGATCACCGAGCAATTACGCCAACTGCAACAGCTGGCGCGCCAGCATATTCAAACCCTCCACTCTCTGCCAAATTGGAGTGACGATTGGCCACAAGCGCTGCAGCATGCGTTGCAACAACGCCGTCTGGCGCCGCCGCGGGTTTTTAACCTCACTGGCACAGTATTGCATACGAATCTGGGCCGCTCCCCGATGGCGGAGGCGGCAGTTACTGCAGTAAGCCAAGTGATGCGCCACCCTGCGGCACTGGAGTTCGATCTCGATGCCTCCGCACGCGGCCATCGTGACCAACAAGTCGCCCAGTTACTGTGCCGTTTGACCGGCGCCGAAGATGCCTGCATCGTGAATAACAATGCCGCTGCCGTGTTGCTGCTGTTAGCCAGCATGGCCGCCGGACAAGAGGTGGTGGTATCACGTGGGGAGTTGGTGGAGATCGGCGGCGCTTTTCGCGTACCGGATGTCATGCGCCAAGCCGGTTGCCTGCTACATGAAGTGGGCACCACTAACCGCACCCACTTGCGCGATTACGAGCAAGCCATCAATCCACACACCGGCTTGCTGATGAAAGTGCACACCAGCAACTACAGCATTCAAGGCTTCACTGCCGAGGTCTCGCATGCTGAATTAGCCGCCCTTGGCCAGCAGCATGGGTTACCAACCGCGGTGGATTTGGGCAGTGGCTCACTGATTGATCTGACTGCCTATGGTCTACCCGCTGAGCCGATGCCGCAGACGCTGATCGCACAAGGGATCAGTCTGGTTTCTTTCTCGGGCGATAAACTGCTCGGCGGCCCGCAAGCCGGGATCATCATCGGCAAGCGCGACCTGATTGCCAAGTTACAGCGTCACCCTCTCAAGCGTGCGCTACGCGCCGATAAAATGACCCTCGCCGCGTTAGAAGCCACCTTGAACCTGTATCTGCAACCCGAGCACCTGCGCCGTGACCTGCCAGCACTGCACCTACTGACGCGAGAGCAATCCCAAATGCGAGCAGCAGCCGAGCGGCTAATGCCGATTCTGCAACCGCTGTTCGCCGATAGCTTTACGGTCGCCTCCGCAGCTTGCGCCTCACAAATCGGCAGTGGCTCACAACCGCTCGACCGCCTGCCTAGCTGGGGTCTGACCTTTACCCCACATGATGGACGTGGCGCAACCTTGCTGACACTGGCCGACCAATGGCGACGCTTGCCGCTACCGGTCATTGGCCGCTTGCAGGAAGGTCGTTTATGGCTCGATCTTCGCTGCCTGTGGCCTGACGATGAAGCCTTATTCCTGAGCCAGCTCACGGAGCGCTATGCCGCATCGCAGAGCAAGCCAGTTCATCCTCAGCCCGATAATCAATCTGCCCCCTCAGCCATGACAACCGTAGCGGCCACTGCCGAAAAAAACCTGTTAGGAGGCGCTCTATGCTGATCGCCACCGCCGGCCATGTCGATCACGGCAAGACCAGTTTGTTACAGGCATTAACGGGGATTAACGCTGACCGCTTACCCGAAGAGCAGCGCCGTGGCATGACCATTGATCTGGGGTACGCCTATTGGCCACAACCTGATGGCCGCATGATTGGCTTTATTGACGTCCCAGGCCATGAGAAGTTTTTGGCCAACATGCTGGCCGGGATTGGTGGTATCGATCATGCCTTGTTGTTAGTCGCCTGCGATGATGGCGTCATGCCACAAACTCGTGAGCATTTGCATTTGTTGCAACTGAGCGGTGTTCCGACGCTTAGCGTGGTTCTGACCAAAGCCGACCGAGTGTCTGCCGAGCGTATCGAACGTGTCAGCCACGATGTGCAGCAGTGCTTAGCTGAGTATGGGCTAGATGCTACGGGGATTTTTATTACCGCCAGCACCACTGGCCAAGGCATTGCGGCGCTGCAAGATCATTTGCGCACCCTCTCCCCGGCAGCGCGCGCGTTAGACAGACCGTTTCGCCTCGCAATTGACCGCGTGTTTACCGTCAAAGGCGCAGGCACCGTGGTCACCGGCACCGCGCTTGCAGGCCAAGTGCAACTCGGTGATACCTTGCAACTTTGCAGCGCGCGCCAGCAAGTAACGGTACAGTCCGTCACCGTGCGAAGTCTACATGCGCAAAACCGCCCAACCGAGCGTGCCAGCGCCGGTGAGCGGATTGCACTGAACCTGCGCGGTGCGGATCCGGCAAGCATTCAGCGCGGAGACTGGTTACTCGCCAGCGCCGCAATCCCTAGTCCACACCATGCCGATGCGCCGCCATACTGCGACCGCCTAATTGTCAGCCTAACGCCCGCCACGGTGTTCAGCCATTGGCAGCCGCTGCATATTTACCATGCCGCCAGTCATGTAACGGGGCGACTGGCCTTGCTCAGTGAGCCAGCGAGCACACAGCCAACGCTCGCCGAATTACGCCTCGACACACCATTGCTGCTTACCGAGCAAGACTGCCTATTACTGCGCGACATCAGCGCTCGGCAAACCTTGGGCGCGGCCCACGTGGTAGATTTGTTTCCACCGCTACGTGGCAAACGCCGTCCCGAACGACTCACTTTCTGGCAGCACTACCATGCGATCCTGGGCGATGATGCCAAAGCACTTGCGCTACGCCTCACCCAAGGCGCTTTAGATCCTGTTCAATTTATGTGGTCACGCCAGCTACCGAGCCAGAGTCTCACTCAACTTTGTCAGCAGGCACAGGTTATCCATGCTGGTGATCATCTACTCAGCACCGCACACGCAACAGCGCTACATCAGCGTTTACTGACCGCGCTTAGCACATTTCATCAGCAACATCCCGACCAACCGGGTGTCAGCCTCAGCCGTCTGCTGCGCATCGCGCTGCCTGCCGAGCCCGTCCGCTGCGCCGAAGCCCTGCTGCGCCAGTTGCTACAAGACGGCCTGATATTACACCGTCAAGGTTGGCTGCATCTGCCTACTCACAGCGTCAGCTTCAATACACAGCAACAGCAACAATGGGCGCTCATCCTACCCCACCTGCTCGCTGATACAGCGTGCTGGGTACGCGACTTAGCCCACGCGTGTGAATTAGAAGAAAGTGCAGTACGCAGCTTGCTTAAAAGCGCCGCCGTGCAAGGCAAAGTGACCGCGATTGTGCCTGATCGCTACTGTTTGCAGTCTTGCTTGTTGCACTGCGCTGAACTCATTCGCACACAACAGGCCACACAAGGCAGCACATCTGCCGCCGATTTTCGCAATCAGCTCGGCATTGGCCGTAAACTGGCGATCCAAATCTTGGAGTACTTTGATCGTAGCGGATTTACCCGCCGGCGTGGCAACGCGCATCTGTTACGCGATCCGCTGATGTTCACGCTTGCAGAAGAAATGTCGTCTACGCAGCAACCAGCTAGCGAAGTATACTCAGGGAATGGCAGCGGGAAAGTTCATCAAGAGCCATACCATGAGACTGACGTGATAAACACCACTGTCGATACGCTCACAGCTCCCGCTAGACCGGCATAAAACACGCAGGGATAATGCCAGCATTTCGCTCTGGCATTATCCTTGAATATCTTTATAATTGAGCGCGTTACTGCACATATTGTATACATCTATGCAATAGACAATATCATGGAAGATCGTCGTTTCCGGTGAGGCGGCTGGACTTCAAATCCAGTTGGGGCTGCCAGCAGTCCCGGGCAGGTTCAACTCCTGTGATCTTCCGCCAATTAAGCTCTCCTGAACTCTCCCCACGTCAACAAATCGGTTGTAATTCAATGATATACTGACAAAAGTTACTCTCCAGTAATCAACCCACATCTATCTACATCAAGTAGGGTTTGGGGGTACTTTTGGGGGTATTTCTAGCACACAGAAAATCGATACCCCCATATGATGAGATAGTTCTTATTTAACATATGGTTAAGCGGGTATCTTTGATTTTTTGGGGCGTACTTGGGGGTACAATAAGACAATTGGCGGAAATCCCCTGAAAGCAGGAGTCATCAGACCGGAGGATGGTATGGTACTGACTGACATTAAAATCAAAACAGCAAAACCGAAAGATAAGCCCTATAAGCTTGCTGATGGCGAAGGTATGTACCTGCTTGTCAATACAAACGGTTCAAAGTACTGGCGAATGAAGTATCGGATTGCAGGTAAAGAAAAAATACTCTCAATCGGTATATACCCAGATATTTCACTCGCTGATGCTCGCGCAAAGCGTATGGAAGCGAGGAAGATTTTAGCTTCTGGAGGAGATCCCAGCGAAGCAAAGAAAGAAGAAAAGCTTGCCTTGCAAATCAGCTTGGAAAATACTTTTGAAGCGATCGCCCGTGAATGGCATAACTCAAAATCAGAACGATGGTCATTGCGCTATCGTGATGAAATAATTGATACTTTTGAAAAAGATATTTTTCCACACATCGGAAAGCGACCGATAGCCGATATAAAGCCCATGGTGGTGCTAGAAACCTTACGCAAAATCGAGAAGCGTGGTGCACTTAAGAAAATGCGTAAAGTCCGGCAACGTTGCAAAGAGGTATTTTCTTATGCAATCGTAACCGGTAGAGCAGACGCTAACCCTGCCGCCGACTTAGCCAGCGCATTAGCGACGCCTAAGAAGACCCACTTCCCATTCCTACCAGCGAGTGAATTACCCTACTTTATTCGAGATTTAGCTGGATATACGGGTAGCGTCATCACCAAGACTGCAACCCAAATCATTATGTTAACTGGCGTGCGTACACAAGAGCTGCGCTTTGCTCGGTGGCAAGACATAAACTTTGAGGACAAATTATGGGAAATCCCAGCTGAGGTCATGAAGATGAAGCGTCCTCATATCGTCCCCCTCTCGGAGCAAGTAGTTGCACTCTTCAGACAACTTGAGCCAATCTCAAGACGCCATTCACTCGTTTTCATAGGCAGAAATGACCCACGGAAGCCGATTAGTAAAGAGAGCATTACTCAGGTGATCGAGCTACTCGGTTACAAGGGGCGGCAAACTGGTCATGGATTTAGGCACGCAATGAGCACAATATTGCATGAACATGGTTTTAATTCTGCTTGGATTGAGACACAGCTTGCACATGTAGATAAAAACAGTGTTCGTGGTACGTATAACCATGCTCAGTATTTAGAAGCGCGTAGAGAGATGATGCAGTGGTACGCTGATTACATTGATAGCCTTTCAAAATAAGCAAATAAAAATTATTGAAAAAGCATCCACTCTAATGGTTGCTTTTTTTATTTTTCTGAATTCCCATTTCAACATATCCCTGCATGAATTTCTTGTATGAATAATCACCACTGATTTTGGGAGGATTACCGTGTTATAACGCTTTGCGGCTTCTGCATTCAGTTTTTCTGAGTCAATCAGCTCTTGAGCTTCGTGTGGTTGCTCGGCTTGTGTAAAGGAGCCGAGGAAAACGGTGGCGATTCACACCGATTGGCGTTTTGTAGCTGAAGTTGACAGGCCCCCATTTTTAGAGCCATTCTGAGGATGAATCGAGCTGTTCATGACAGGCCCCCATTTTTAGAGCCATTCTGAGGATGAATCGAGCTGTTCAATAATCAATGGAAGCCACAAATTGCA
>NZ_JRKB01000059.1:0-6287 GCF_000800945.1 Plesiomonas sp. ZOR0011 | reverse complement strand
GTAGCGCGATGGCCAGTAACTGGACATCACGCGAAGTGCAGGCGACGACCCGGCTTGCCGGGGAGCCGAAGGTGCCCAAAAACACATCTAAAAAGGTGCAGTTTTTGCACTTATTTTTAAATTAAGACATATAAATGCGAACAATAAATTATTCGCATATCAATCACCGAATGGAATCGAGCTAAATTAAGTGGATAGCGGGGCTAACTTGCCCCGCAACGAGTGATTTAACCGCCGTAATGCGTGATGTTATCGACTAACCAATCTGGGCCGATCACCTCAGCATAACAATCGTCATCTTCGCAGTCTTCGTACTCCAAACAGCCATCAATCAGATCCATCAAACTGCCTTCAATGTACTGTCGATAACCACAAAAATCGCAACCCGCTTCGCTATAATAGTGCAAGATAACCGCCTGCCACCGTTCTGACATAGCCTCTATGACATTCTCACAAGGCGGAGTCCATGCCGTATCAACATCAATAACGATTGTATTGCCGTGGATATCCAAACTGACATCGCAATTAGATGGCCATTTAGTGCCATAATCTGCGGTATATTGATGATATGTAGACGAAATACCATCAAGTAACCGGCCATTATAACCGTTAATCTCACACGCTAATCTCGTTGGTAAAATATACAACAAACTAAACGTTTCATTCGGAAGAACATCAGAATCAAGCCGATCGAAAAATGCCTTTTGCTCACAAGAACCACTGACGAAACTTATCCAATCGTGGCTGTTTGCTTTAATGATTTCATCTATCTTTGCTTGCTCAGACGCACTTAAATCATCGCGTTTCAGTCCCGAGATACCGCTATCGATATAATAGCGATTGATAAGATCACAACATTGCTCATCTAATTGCGCGTTACTCTGCAACAACCCCAACCATTGTGTAAAAGCGTCTGTTTCAGGCGATGCCTCGCCACATCCATGCGCAGTCAGCGCCGGATACGGTTTATAAATAACGTCGGTTGCAGGTTTTAAGCGGCCAATAACGCCAGCTAAAAACAATCGAATACTTTGATTAATCGCACGCTGATAATACGGGTACAGTTCCCCATTAACCCATGCCAAAACCTCTGCTTTACGCTCTGCAGACACACTAATTTCAATACGGTTCGCACACCAATTTGGCATAACTCTATCTCCATTCGGGCTATATCGACTCCGGCTATCGCCGTACCCATTCGGCAGGACAGCTCGAAGGAGGCGGAACAAGGGCGATAACAAAGCCGCAGCGCAGAGAGCGGAGCGGGATTTGAACGGAGAGAGAGCGAAATCTGAGATCGCGAACAACGTGAAAATACCAGGCGAAACGAGCGAGAACGGGTGCAGTTATCGGCGCAGCGTACCTTGTACCGCCGACTGTCTGTCCTACCGTTTGGGTACGGCGTTAGCCGTGACAAACTTCTCTGCCGGAACGGCAAAATAAAGGCCGAAGGCCATCCTTATTTTTGTATTTGAGTTCATCACCAGGGCCGAACTTGATGGAGTTTACAACACGACTCGACCCGGAAGCACAGTCGCTCTTCATTCAATTACTCCAAATCCGTAGCATGCCAGGTTGGTCGGACGATGACCTTGCCGGCTTAGCGAAAGATTGCGAGCGGTTTATCAACGATAAAAAAGCCTTTCGGTAACGAAAGGCTTTCCCCACTCTACTTGGTATTGGCAGCGCTTAAGCGTCCGGCCCAATTATCGATGTACCACAATGGCGTTCTGAAGGTGCGACCGAATTGCAGTGTTAAGGTATTGCCAATGGTTACCTCTGCCGGCACACCTAACAGCGACAGCTGCAGATAACACATATGAACGGCCACCGGATCAATATCAACACAAGAGGCAAATAACTTTTTTTGATAATTAACACGCTGATCAGCCATCGCCTCGGCAAATGCAATAACCATACTCCCAGCCCCAACAGCCGGCTCATGCAAAGTAATATACGGTTCATGCTCTAAGCGCTGCGTTACGTTGCCGGCTGATATCTGGGCCATCAATCGCGATACCTCATACGGCGTAAAAACCTGGCCCATGGCTGAAGAGCTGATCTCCAGATCCATAAATATTTGACCTAAAAAATCACCAGGCCGATCTGTTAGTGCTTGTACCAGGCATCCCAAAAGTGCCGCCATTTTATGGGCATCTGTAGTTTCATAATTTTTAACAATACTCAAATATCGCTCTTCTAACTCTGACGATCGGATAAACGCGTTCTGCACCGCGATCGCAGCCATCTCAACAAAATCACGGAACACTTGGAATCGGTGATGATATCGGGCGGTGTCATTGAAAATTCGGACAAACTCGCGGCGACATTCATCATATCCACGGGTTTTGTGGGCCGTTTCATTGATAGAAACTTCTGACTGAGTTAGGGACAGTTGCATCACTTTCTGGTGTTCCTTTTTCTGCGGTTTGCGGCTTGCTCCCGCCATACCGCATACGACGCAACGGGCCATGGGGGAAAAATCAAGCTCCAGATGCAAAGCCGCAGCGCAAGCGACGTATAGCGTCGTGCGAACGGGTGCCGCAGATGGCAGCTTGAGTTTTACCGGCACGGTGCGAGGATTCAGCGGTGCGGGGCTAAGCTGCAGATCACAAAAAGGAATAACACCAGTAAGTAGCTTTCGGCTTGGCCAGCCTTGGTAACCATCTAAGGGCAGTCTAGCCGCCCTATCCTATATAACCATCAAACAGCTAACGTAAACCCGTTGCGGTATGAGCGCAGCAATCCAGTCTCATGCAACTCATTTAATACATGCCGAATTACATCACGCCCAACATGGCCAAAGCGCTCAGAAATTGAACGGTGACTAGGCTTTACTGTGCGATCCAAAATAGCCCGTTTAATTTCCATGCATAATTGAGCATTACATTTATCAACTTCTGAGTTGTCAGTGTGTGTGGCAGCGTGTTCGACTGTGTTTTCTACAGTGCGCTCAAATTCATTGTCATTCATAGCGACTGTGTCTGAATGTGCAACGACTGCGTCACTGTTTTTCAGCGTGTTCAGCTGAATTGGCTCGTCATCACACGCCGACAGATCACGTACACACTCAACTGCAGCGACTGTGTTTGAGTGTGTTTGAGTGTGTTTCACTGTCGATGAAACCATAACTAACAACCAGCTAGTCAGCTCTAATGCTGCGGCAGCAATATATGAGATGTACATACCGTATTTATCGACTGTGGTTGCTGATGTTGTGTTGGCTTGCTTATCAGACAAAGAATCAATCTTGGCCAAGAGTGCATTAACCTCGTCCAAGGTTTTTTGAGATTTGGTTACTTGCTTAGAACGTTGCTGAACTGAGGCTAGATTACGAAGCTCAACAACTTGTTGGGTATAGAGCTCTATCTGCTGGGCAATGCGTTGATGTGATGCGGAGTTTTGCTGACTAGCAACAATACCGGATTCGAGAGATGCGACAGAAGCAGCAAAGGATACAAAACTTAGCGCAAGGCTGATAGCTAACGCGAACGTGAAGGCAACATATTTACGACGGGCTATAAATAGCAGGACAAAGGCAGGAGATACGCACTTAATAACATCCAGCACGCCACCAATTACCGCCGTTGTAACAGGAGAGCCGACAGATTGCCCGATGGAATACATGAATGTGACGGTCAGCCATCCGGACAAAGCGGTAACACACACAGCTAGTGTTGGACATACGCCATGCCAAAAAAACTTATTCATTTGCATACCTGCCTCATTGAGTATTAATTCATAATTAATACATCACAAATCACATGTCACACATGATAACTCACAAATCATAAATACTAAAGATTAAGTATCACTTCATAGTTATGAAGTATTACTTATGAAATGATAATTATGAAATATTAGGCTGGTTTAGTTGACACATGATCTTGACTTGAGATAATAATTCACACTTCACACATCATATTTATGAGGTATTACGTGATTACGATCATCGGCAGCAACAAAGGTGGGGCGGGGAAAACAACGACAGCCGTCAATGTTACAGTTGGATTGGCACAAAGAGGGTATGACGTCTGCCTGGTAGATGCCGATTTTCAACGAACTGCTTCACGCTGGTATGCAGAACGTGAAGCAAGCGGCGTTTTGCCAACAATCACGTTAATTGAAAAAAGAGATAACATTTCTCAAACATTGAAAAACCTAGACGCAAAATATGATCATGTAATTGTTGATGTAGCTGGGCGCAATAGCCGAGAGCTGATTACTGGCGGCACGGTAGCCCATCAAATCATTGCTCCGCATCAATGCTCACAGCCAGATCTTGATACAATAGTTGAACTACAGCAGCAAATAGAAGCGATGAGAGATTTGAATCCTGAATTGAAAGTTTATTGCTATCAAACTCTGGCAACAACAAATCCGCTTCTACAAGGGAATGAACGGCACGAGTTTTTGGAGTTTGTGAAAGAATTTGAACAACTGACAGCCCTCAACTCCATAGCTTACTATAGAAAAATTTATAGAGATGTAATGTCTCAAGGGCTATCAGTATTAGAATCGTCGAATATGAAAGCAAAAGCTGAAGTGCTTAGCTTACTTGATGAGGTATTCTGAAATGGTAAAACCAGTAAGCAAACAAGCACGACACACCACCCCCCAAGTTACTGCAGAAGAAGCTGATGCTTTAGCTAACCGATTAGCTGATAAACCATATGGAGCAAATGAAAGGCTTGCTCAAGATAAAGACAAAACGCCACGACAAGAAGAACAACCAGAAAAATTAGTGAGAACAACAGTCTGTTTAGGTGAAGAACTGTACCTCAAGTTAGATAATTACTCATTGAAAAATAAAAGAAATGGTAACCCACTTAAGAACAATAGTGCTGTCATAAGAGTGGCTTTGGAGGAGTATTTCAGCCGAATAGAAAACCAATGATAAGTGTGATTTGTGAAGTATGAATTAATATTGGCCGCTCTAATGAGCGGTTTTTTTTATACCGCGAATACACAGGCAACGGCATAAAATCGCCGCATTTTCCTATCCAAAATTAAAAACCTAACACCTCAATCATGGCCAATCGTTGAGCATAACTAGCTGCCTCTAACTTACCTAGTAGTGTTCTTGCTGCCTCTTGCCCAGCTAAATAGTCATCACAATCCTGCACTTCTAGTTCCAGTCCAGTGATAAACCCAACATCGACAAAAGATCCACTTAGCACGTTCTGCATGACCTGGCGTTCTGCATCACTCAAACGAATAGCTTCGGCCCTAATCATGTGACTATAGCGATCCCAGATTTGATTGATTCTAGCGGTAGTACCTAACTTACCGAAATGTAGTTCTAGGTCTTTGCGTAGAGTGGGGGATGGGGTGAATGAAGGATTACGAGCTAAAGACTTATTGTTTTCCATTGCTAACTCCCACTAATAGGCCTGATCAGCTATCAGGCCTTAGGCCATGAAACAGATTGTGTTACTGGTTACGCTGATAGGCTCGATACCAACTACGACATGTTTTTTCAAATGTTTCAGGCGTAGCACTTAGAGTGCTACCCATTGTGTGACCACCAGTACAGATTTGAGAGCCTAAAGTTCCTGATCTTCCTGGGAAGGTTCGGAAAATATAACCGCCGGACGGTGACATCCAAAATGTGAAAACTTCCCCTGCTTTACGAGAGGTAATTGTTAGCTCGTTCATGGTGTTCTCCTTTGCTTCACCCGCAATTTGCGCTTCAGCTCACTGAGTTATGCTGTCTACAGCGGTTTTATTCTACACCACTGTATGACAAACGTATTACACAATCAACTGAAATTGACGCTTACCAGTCTTCGCTTCAAAGGGTTAATTGAAGAACTTCAGAATGACGCCAGCAATAAAAGTAGCCACATTTCAGGTAGCACCCTGAATACCTGGGGCAAACTCTCCATCGCTATGCCAACTGAACCGGGCTATACGTGAGAAGATTTACGAAACTTCTGCACTAGCAACATCCAAAGGTAGCCATGTTTCAGGCATTTAGCCGGATATCTATACAGGTTATCCGTAGTATTGACCTCCGCATAGGCCTATACGTGAGAAGATTTACGAAGGTTTGGCACTCAAAGGGCCACATTTCAGGCAATTAGCTGAACAGCTATACAAGTTATCCGTAGCATTGACCATTACACCGGCCTATACGTGAGAAGATTTACGAAACTTCTGCACTAGCAACATCCAAAGGTAGCCACATTTCAGGCAATTAGCTGAACAGCTATACAGGTTATCCGTAGCATTGACCGTTACACCGGCCTATACGTGAGAAGATTTACGAAATTTCTGCGCTAGCA
>NZ_JRKB01000058.1:0-9772 GCF_000800945.1 Plesiomonas sp. ZOR0011 | reverse complement strand
TGCCCGGACGCGGAATCGAACCACGGACACGGGGATTTTCAATCCCCTGCTCTACCGACTGAGCTATCCGGGCAGCTCGTGCTGCGTATTAAACGAAAATCGCGTTATAGAGTCAAGCGATATGCGAAATTACCCGAACTGTTTGATTAAATAGTGTTCTTGTGGCGTTTTTTTGCCCGTAATGCGCGCATGTTGACGCTCTAGCGCGGCGAGCGTTTAGCCAAGATACGCCAGCAGGTGATGCAGCTCGTGTGGTGAAATCGTGGCTTTCTGATTGCTGGCCAGCACCCAAATACTTAAGGACGTGGCGTCATTGAGGGTCAGGATGATGTTGGCGTGCTCCTTGATGGCCCGTTGATGCTGTTTTTTCAGCTTGGTGGCTGAATAGTCATGGCGCAGTTCGCAATCGGGTAGCAAGGCGTGCAGCTGATGGCCGAGTAACAGCATTTGGCTGAGCAGTGCCGGGTCTTCACAAGTGAAGCATATTTTCGGGTGTGTTGGCGCAGGCGCTGGCAGCGCTAAGGTGTCGAGCAGCAGCAGTAAACGCTCGATGCCGATGGCAAAACCGGAGGCCGGCAGCTGATAGCTACAGAATAAATTGACCAAGCCATCATAGCGTCCACCACCGCAGACCGTACTTTGGGCGCCGAGCTTATCGGTGATCCATTCAAACACGGTGCGGGTGTAGTAATCCAAGCCGCGCACTAAGCGTGGGTTGATGGTGTAGGCAATGCCGGCGCGCTCTAAGGTCGCGCAGACGGACTGAAAATGCTGGCGCGACTCGGCGCTTAAGTAATCGAGCAGTTGCGGCGCATCTTCCAGCATGCCTTGCATATCGGGATTTTTGCTATCGAGAATCCGTAGCGGGTTCTTATCGAGGCGGATCAGGCTGTCGTCGTCGAGTAACTCGCGGTGCTGCTCAAAGTAGCTGACCAGTGCAGCGCGGTGTTCGGCACGCTCTTCTGGGGTGCCGAGTGAGTTGATCTCCAGCCGTACATGCTGCGCAATCCCTAGCGCGGTGAAGATGTCATGGGAGAGCAAGATCAGCTCGCTGTCGATCTCCGGCCCCGCCATACCAAAGGTTTCGACGCCAAATTGGTTAAACTGGCGCAAACGGCCTTTTTGTGGCCGTTCATAGCGGAACATCGGCCCTTGGTACCACAGGCGCTGCGTGGTGTGGTAGCACAAGTCATTTTCGATAATCGAACGAACACAGCCACTGGTGCCTTCAGGGCGCAGGGTGATGTGTTCGCCAGACTTATCGGTAAAATCGTACATCTCTTTGGCGACGATATCGGTCGCCGCGCCCACCGCGCGTTGAAAGAGCTCAATCGGCTCTAAGATCGGTAAGCGTATTTCTTGGTAGCTGTAACGGCGCATAATGGTGCGCAGGGTTGCTTCCACCCATTGCCATTGCGGTGTTTCGCTGGGCAATATATCTTTCATGCCGCGAATCGATTGAAATTGCATTATTCGATACTCCTTATCTCATCTTATTCAGACGGTGATACATAAAAGGCTGCGTGACATTTCTGACACGCAGCCTTGGCTAGAGGGAGTGAATTACGCTACTTGCTGAGTTTCATCAGCAATCACATCATTGATCAGGCTATCAATACTTTCATGGGTCAGATGGTGAGCGGAAACCACCATGTGCGCCAGACCGTTAGAAATGGCCAGACAATGTTTTTTCCAAACGTCTTCAGATGGGCATGGGAACACCACGGTAATGGAGTTCTTATTCCGCCAAGCATTGACACCGGCTTTTTGGAATTGCTGCACCGCATATTCTGCCAGCTCCATACAACGGGTGATGCGTTGTTTCCATTCGGTAAAGGTGTGGCTATTAATGGCTTCCCACATCATCAGTGGGGTATGGCCATTACGTGAACCGGTAATGGTTTTATCGTGAGCCGCGATGTAATCAATTTCTACGGAGATTTGATCCACATTTTTCTTTTTGGCAATCACAATACCGCATGGAATTGGTGAACCAATCATTTTGTGGCCGGAAACCCCAATTGAGTCGATACCGTCGGCGAAAGTAAACGCTTGTGGATGATCAACGAATGGCAAAATCATTCCACTTAATGCAGCGTCTGCGTGAATATAATAATCTTCACGTTTGATACCTAATGCAGCGATCCGTTTTTGGATTTCGGCGATATCATCAATAGCACCTTTCACGGTAGTACCAACGTTGGCAAAGATAATCGGGTGTTTTTCACCATCCGCTTTGATTTTGGCAATTAAATCGTCATAGTCGATTTCACCATTGGCTTGTGATTCGACAACTTGAGATTTAATGCGCAGCAATTTAACAATTTTGGCTACAGAGTAGTGGGTGTCTTTGGAATAATACAGGGTGCTGTTCGGGTACAGTTCGCGCGCCAGATAGCAACCAAACATATTACCTTCAGTACCACCGTTGGTGACATAGCCCCAAGAATCTTCAAATGGGATTTTGAATAAATCAGCAAAATACTCGATAACCTCTTTTTCAAAGTCAAAAGAGTTTAGCAAGTAGTTGCAATACTCTGCCCAGTCACCACAGTTATTGAGCGAGAAACGCAGGAAACGTTCTAAATTGGTGTAATCAAAATCAGCAGATTCTGGGTAGCCGATATTGAAGTATTGATTTTTAACACAGTGAGCCCAGAAAGCGTCCAGTTTGTTTTGGTTTTCGATAGATAAAGTCATTTTAATTACTCTCTTATTAGATTCAGAACTGAATTAGATATCTGCGTTAACAACCACTTTCCCCGCGTGCGCTTTTTTGGCCGCGACAAAGGAGTACAGAGGAATAGTGCACAGCAGCATGACCACACCCCAGAAGATGGAGTCGTTACCGGAGCCCAGCAGCGCGAAGATGGAATAGACCATACCGAGTGCGGTCAGTAGCGCATAAACATAGAATTTACGGCCAGTATCCAGTTTCTTGGCGGCCATGATGATTGGCAGAGCAATGATGGCGTACATGTACGGCAGCAGTGAGGCGAATACCGACATCAAGATAATGATCTGGAATTGGTCAGCCAGGTTAGGTGACGCGGTCATCAGTAGCACAATGCTCATCAGCACACCGGTGAAGATCAAGCTCTTCATCGGCACGTTGTTTTTATTCACCTCACCAAAGAATTTCGGGAACAGCCCTGATTTGGCACCGGCTTTTGGCGCTTCAGATTGTAAGATTAACCAGCCAGAGATAGAGCCAAAGCAGGCAATGATACTTAAGGCTGATGCAATATTACCGGCCATTGGGCCAAACATATATTGAGCAGCAGCGGCAAATGGCGCAGGGGATTTAATTAATACTTCGTGAGGAACAATACCCATAATCACTGCGCAGCTACCGACATAGCATACGGAGGTAATTAATAACCCATACACAGTGGCTTTCGGCACGGTTTTCTCTGGATCTTTAACTTGGCCAGAGGCGACCACCGCTGATTCAACCCCCAAGAAGCCCCACAGTGCAATCGATGCTGCCGATAAGATCGCATGCATATTGCTACCACCGGTGCCATTATAAACTTGGGAATAAGTTTGCGGGTTAAACCAAGCCCAACCGACTAAGCCAACACCCAGAATAACAATCAGACCACACAAGGCAGTAAATGATTGTGCTTTGGTCGCCACATTAGCGCCGAAGCTGGCGAGGGCAATAAAGGCCCACAGAATACAGATGGCGGTAATACTGCCAATAGTGGGGTCTTTTAATTCAGGGAAGAAGAAACTTAAATAACCCACACCGGCAACCAGTAAAGCAACGTTACCAATCCAAGCGCTAATCCAATAGCAAATGGTGCTTTGAAAACCGATAAATGGGCCGAATGCATCATTTGCATACGCCACAATACCGCCATCTTTCGGGTTGATTAAACTGGTTTTGGCAAATACCAGAGCCAGCGACATTACGCCGACAATGGTAATTAGCCAGCCATAAATTGAAATGGATCCGATACCGGCCAAGTTGGTCGGCAGCATAAATACACCCGATCCCATCATGTTTGATGCAGTCACTAACGTTAGTGCGAGCACACCTATTTTGTGTGCCTGAGATACACTCATATCAGACATTGTTATTCCCTGGATTAAATTGTGATTTTATGGGGGCGCAAATTTATTCCATCGATAACGATGAGCCAATTTACAGACGTAATAAGGCCGCACGGATCAATAGATACGAAAAGATAAATTTGTGCTGTATGGGATAAAAGCTATTAGAGAAATAGCTTTTGAATTAGCAAGAGAGGCTAGAGATGCAGTAGGCGTAATCAGAGTCATTACCATAGGTGGTAATGATGAGATTTAATCTGAATGTTGACCAGCTTTGATTAATACTGAGAAGTTCCATCTTTTGTTCCAAAATAGACTTAACAAATACAAGCTACCTGTTCCTAATAATAATCGTCATACAAATAAGTTTTGTGATTTAGATCGCAAAATGGCGCAAGCTCATTAATCATGCGACTAACATGCATTAATTATGCATTCTCCGCATTCATTTTGATTTTTTATGCTAATTGCGATGGCGAAAGAAATAAAACGACACAGAAAGACATGGAAAATAAATCGGCGCAGAAAGGGGATATTAAGCTTTGGTGGTTGATGGTGGGGAAATTGCTGGCAAGGAGTAGGAGGGACAGAGAATGGTGCGCGAAAGAGAGTGCGTAGAAGAGTGTTGGAGGCTTGGTGTTGCCCGCCACGCAGGGCAAGCAACACCAAAGGAAGATCCTGACACCAATGTCGCGGTCGCGAGGCGAAATATGCCAGATGAGATGAGCTTCACTCATGCCTAACTAATATTTCTAACTAATTTTAGTGCAGCAAGCGCACCAGCAAGCTGCCGCTTTCGCGCAGCGGATCGCTATTGATACTCAGTACATAACCGGCGCACGGCGCATGATAGCGTTCAATCTCTTCGCCAAATGCATTCCACTGGATAGCCAGTAACTGCCCAGCGACTACTTGCTGGCCGAGAATGACTTGCGGGAGCGCGTAGCCACTGCGCTTAGCGCGTAAGGTGGTGGTGGCTTTGCCTTCCACCGGCGCGGCGGCTGGCGCAATCACGTTGCCTTCTAGCATACCTTGGTCGCGCAGGATGTTATAAATGCCCTGCAGTGTGCGGCTCACCATCGCCGGTTGGTAGCGCTTGGCGGTACCGACTTCCACGGTAATGCAAGGCACATTACGACGGTTCCATTCAGTTTCCAGCACGCCAGCATCACCCGGATCGTCCAAAATGCAATCCGGTGCCATCAGGTGCGCCATACGCACGCAGGCATCAATGCGGTAATCGGCAAACACATACAGCGGGTATTCCGCGCCGCGAGTCTGGGTGTGCAGATCGAGGGTGAAATCGGCGTTCGGGGTCAGCAGGTGCTGCCACAGTGCATCCAAATAGCGACCGGCGGCGGTCGGGTGATTGGCATCGCCCGGGAACAGACGGTTGAGGTTGACCGGCGAGGCATCTGGATCGCTGGGGATAAAATCGCGGCTACCGGCTAAGATCCCCGGTACGTTCATGCCGGAGACCAGCGTGATGGTGCCGCTGATTTGAGCCGGATCTAGCTCGCGCATCAGTTGCTGTACACACAAAACGCCGTTGAGCTCGTCGCCGTGCACGCCTGAGGTGATCAGCAGGCGTTTACCCGGACGCGCGCCTTGAATTACGCTCACCGGCACATACCAACCCTGACCGCTGGCCATATCTTGCGGACGAAAGTAGAACAGATGACGGCCAGTCGGCAGATCGGCGCTATTGAGATGGCTGACTACCGCTTTGCCATCAATGCGATCTTCGGTAAAGCAGGTCGCCATTGGCGCGTTGGTCATGGGCGTGTCAGTCGTCGGCAGAGCGGCCGCAGCAGTGTTCACGGACATACAATACTCTCCGTAGCATAAAATAGAATCGGGACGCCATCTTCGGCATCCCGTGAAAAACGGGCGCTGACATCGCGGTCAGCGCCGAGAGAAAGTGTTGGATCAGTGGTAGCCAAACAGCTGCGCGATCACCACAACGCTACTGGCCAGTACAAACAGCAGTAGCATAAAGCGCCAGCAAAAACGCGCCCAATCGCCCCAATCCACTCGGCAGACCCCCAGTGTGCCCATCAAGGACGCCGAGGTCGGCACAATCACGTTGGTAAAGCCATCACCGAGCTGGAATGCCAGTACGGAGACCTGACGGCTTACCCCCACCAGATCGCCTAGCGGCGCCATCAGCGGCATGGTCAGCGCCGCTTGACCGGAGCCTGAGGTGACAAAGAAGTTGAAGATGGATTGGAAGGTAAACATAAACCACGCGGCCAGCGAGTCATGTACACCACCAATCAGGCCCGAGGCACTGTGCAAAATGCTGTTCAGCACGCTAGGTTCACCTGTACCGCCGCTACCTACCAGCAGCAACACCCCTTTGGCAAAACCGACCAACAGCGCAGGGGCGATCATCACCGCCGCGCCATCACGAAACGCCGAAGCGATATCGTTCAAGGTCATGTTATTGAGGCGGAAAACCACGCCAATCAAACCGGCGACCAGACCCATGGTAAAGAACTGAGTCGCAATCTCGGGGATGTACCAAGCATGCACCACTACGCCCCAGATCACCCATACGGTGACGGCCAGCACGGTCAGCAGTACCAGTACATCGCCTAAACCGAAACGGCTGTTTTGCAGATCGGCGGTTTGGCTACGAAAGTGCGCATCGGTGCGGCGGCTGTACGAAAGCTCAGGGTTTTTACGAATCCGCATTGCGTATTGCATGGTGAAGGCGATGCCAACCAGCGTAAATAGGCACCACAGCCCGATACGCACACTGGCCCCTGACAGCACCGGAATACCGGCAATACCTTGCGCGATGGCCACACTAAACGGATTCATCCACGAAGTCGCAAAACCAATCTGGGTCGCCACATAGGTCACCATCACGGTGGTGATGCTGTCGTAACCTAAGCGCACCATCAACGGCGCGATAATGATGGCAAAGGCAATCGCCTCTTCGCCCATCCCGAATACCGCACCGCCCAATGAGAACAGGGTAAACATCACCGGAATAAACAGCAGCTCGTTGCCTTTGGTTTTATCGATCAGGCGCAAAATCCCGTTATCGATGGTGCCGGTACGCATCACAATGCCAAACGCACCACCAATCACCAGCATGAACATGATCACGCCAATCGCCGAGCCCCACTTGTCGCCGGATACCAGCCCTTCAAATGGGAAGTTCAGCAGGCCGACATCATCGCCGGTGGCAAACAGCGCAATGCGTTTGTACTCCGGCGTGCCGGCGGCATCCATCACGTAAGAGAACGAGTCGGGGTTAACCACTTTGCGGGTCTTTTCCACGCCGTCCAGTACGTAATGTACGGTTTGATCCTGAAAAGCACCT
The DNA here is from genome assembly GCF_000800945.1 of Plesiomonas sp. ZOR0011. Lineage (NCBI taxonomy): Bacteria > Pseudomonadati > Pseudomonadota > Gammaproteobacteria > Enterobacterales > Enterobacteriaceae > Plesiomonas > Plesiomonas sp. ZOR0011. The sequence goes on along the minus strand of NZ_JRKB01000058.1, from coordinate 2,379 downwards.
ACCGGAATAAAGTAGGTGAGGGCCGCAGCCAACAGGCCGACAAAGAAAATAATCACCAGTGTATCTGGCATCTGCCAGCGGTTCGGTGCGGCCTTGAGCTGAGTGGTGGAGGATGGCGTGCTCATGAATTCAACTTACCCTGTTGCTATCGTAATATCTATGAATGGAAATGTTCTCTTTTTGCATACGTTTGCGTTTTGCATACTACGGCAACTCTATTTCAGCCGTAAAGCATAAAATATCGCCATAACAGGATAAAATTCACACCTGTAAAATTACGGCGTAATTTATAACCATTTTGCTGCCAGATTGTATGAATTAATGAGGTTTGAGGACGGCGGGCTATGCACGTTTTCGCTGCCGATTTGCGACTTTTCGCTAGGCGCAGCTGATCCTGTTAAAACACAACTACGGGTTTCTTTATGTCAATGGCAAGTATTGAAGCTACCGATATGTATGCGGAAAGCTGACCAAAAAGAGATCTTGGCAACGCTTCCACCACCGCTCTGTGTATTCCCCGCCTGATTTGCTTACCATGGCCGCGCCGAATTTCGGCAACCTTTATCGCTTGTGAAGAAGATGGATAGGTGCAGTGGTGAAACATTACTTTAAAAAAACAATATTACTCAGCATGTTAGCGTTAGCAGGTTGTAGCTCACTGAGCGAGCCGCGCGAAGCGGCCAGCATTATTATCAAAAACGGTACTGTGCTGACGATGGATCAGAACAACACCGTGATTAATAACGGTGTGGTGGTGATCCGCGATAACAAAATCGTGTCGGTCGGCGATGCTAAGCTGCTGGAGCGTTATCGCGCCGCTAAAGTGATTGATGCCGAAGAGGGCATCATCATGCCGGGGATGATTAACACCCATAACCATATCCCGATGGTGGCTTTCCGTGGGCTAGGGGAAGAGGGGATCAAAAACCGTCTGTTTGCTTACTTCTTCCCGCTGGAAGGGGAAAAACTCAGCCGCGATCTGATCTATAAAGCCACCGTGCACGGTAGCATTGATATGGCAATGTCCGGCGTGACCACTTATGCCGACATGTACTACCACATTGATGAAATGGCCAAGGCCAGCAAAGCAGTCGGCATTCGCGCGGTACTCGGGGAAACGGTGATCAAATTCCCGGTGGTGGATGCCAAAGAGTCGTATGGCGGGATCGACTATGCGGTCAACGTGATTAAAGCCTACCAGAATGATGAGCTGATCACTCCAGCTTTTGCGCCGCACGCACCGTACACTGTATCAAAAGAGAAAATGCAGCAGATCACCACACTGGCCAAAGAGTACCAAGTGCCGGTGATGATCCATGTGGGCGAGTTCGATGATGAAGACAAACGCCTGAAGCTGACCGATAAATCGGTGGTGGAGTATATGGATGAGATTGGCGTGCTTAATGAGCGCGTCCTGCTGGCGCACGCCATCCATCTGCAAGATGGTGATTTGGACTTGATCAAAGCGCGTGGTGCGGCGGTAGCTTACAACCCAATGGCCAATGCCAAAGGCGCAACCGGTATTGCTCGTGCTTATGAGATGCTGAATAAAGGCGTGAAAGTCGGCTTAGGTACCGATGGCCCAATGAGCTCCAATCAGGTCGACCTCTTCCGCACCTTAAGTTACGCCAGCAACATGCAGCGCCTGAAATATCAAGATCGCACCATCATGACCCCAGATGTAGTGGTGCGCATGGCCACTATCGGCGGCGCGCAGGCACTGAATATGGCCGACAAAGTGGGCTCGCTGGAAGCGGGGAAACTGGCGGATGTGATTGTGGTTGAAACCCGCTCACCAAACATGATGCCGAACTATGATGCGTTCGCCACCTTGGTGTTCCAAGCCAATCCAGCCAATGTGGATACCACCATTATCAATGGTCGCATTGTGGTAGAAGACAAGCAGCTGAAAACCTATGACATCGAGCAAAACCGTCAGCAGATGAAAGCGATTGAAGCTGATATTGCTGAGTTCGCCCGTGGTTTGGCGCAAAAAGCCAAAAGTATGGATTAAGCCACCGCGCCTCACGGCGTGCGGTATTGTGGGTTAACCCGAGATGGCGTGGCAACACGCCATTTTTTTATCTGCTGATCGCGCTATTGTTGTCCCTTTTTGCGCTCAACGTTAATTGCGCTTCATTACGGCAGAACTGCGCTAGAGCGGCGGCAGAGTGAAGGTTTTCAACATTCACTATTTACCATTCAATAATGAACAGGGAACAGGCAAAGGGAAGGGGACAAACAGGCTATGAAGACAAGTACAAAGAAAAAAGCCCCGCTCAATGAGCAGGGCTTTTCTTGTATGGCTCCTCTGACTGGACTCGAACCAGTGACATACGGATTAACAGTCCGCCGTTCTACCGACTGAACTACAGAGGA
>NZ_JRKB01000057.1:0-9144 GCF_000800945.1 Plesiomonas sp. ZOR0011 | reverse complement strand
GGATAACGGTTGCCCATCGCTGGGCAGAATATGGGAGAGCTCGCAGAGGTTCAGCTCGCTGTCATAACCAAATAGCTGGGCCTGACGCTCGTGACCGCGCTTGCTGCGCTCGGCCACCACCTGACCGTTGCCATTGAGCTTCCAGCCCTGTTCACCCCAGTGGCTGTCGTTGACCCCAACCAGCCGGTCGAGGGCATCATACTGGTAGTGACGCGACAGGGTGTCGGGCACAGCGCCACTCGCCGGCACCAGGGATTGAGAGAGCAAGAGCCCGGTGGCACTCCACCCTTGATGGAGGGCAAACCCAGCCTCGCTCTGGCGCACCTGCTCGCGCCCTTGCCGGTCGTGGGCAAACTGCAGAGGCTGGCGGCTGCCCACGGTGAGCTGGGTCAGTCGCCCTTGCTGCCAGGACAGCCCCAGCGGCGCCAGCAACCCGGTGATGGCCTCACGCTGGCCCGCCTCGCCATAATGGCTCTCTATCGTCTCGCCATTGACGCGCTCACAGACCATCCGGCCCAGTGCATCCCACTCGTATTCCACCACCGCATCGGCGTTGCTGGCCCGCAGCAGACGATCGGCGGCATCATAGGCAAAGTGGGTTTCACTCTCTTTTGCCCTCGCCGTCGGGTCACTATACTCGCCCTGGGCACGCCAGGCTTCAATTCGAGCCAGTCGCCCCAACACATCATAGTGATAGTGCAGCTCGCGATGATCCGGTGCCCGGCGCAGTACCAACTGCCCCGCCACATCGTAACGGTAGTCATAACGACGCCCGTCATAGTGCACTTCCGTTGCGACCCGGCCGCAGGCATCAAACTCATAGCGCCAGTGATGCCCCTGACTGTTGGTGACACCGGCAAACTCGCTCTCGGCGTTGTAGTGATAGCGGGTGGTGGCCCCCAGCGGGTCGGTTACGCTCTGAAGGTTGTCAAAGGCGCCATAGGTCAGTTGGTGGTGATGGCCCAGCGCATCGGTCAGCCGAATCAGATTGCCTTCGATGTCGTAATCAAAGCGACTCTCGGTACCATCTTCATAGATGACCTTGCTGGGTTGCCGGGCGTGGTGACGATACTCCCAGCGACGTACCAAAGCACCTTGTTCACCCTCCTGATAACGGGCGACCAGACGGTCTTGCTGGTCATAAACAAACCGCCAGGGGGTACCGCTAGCCGGCTCGAACCGAACCGGCAGCCCTTGTTCCCCATAATGCCACTGGCTACGCTGACCGATCGGGTCGGTCACCGCGGCCAGCAAACCCTGAGGGGTATACTCATGACGCCAGCATTGCCCCAGCGGGTTGGTCACCCCTTCAACGAGCCCCTGAGGGTTATAGCTGTATTGCCAGGGCTGACCGAGCGGGTCGATATAGGCCAGCAGCCTGCCCGCATCATCGTAGCCATAACGGTGGGCACTGCCATCGGGCAAGGTCACGCACGTCACTTGTCCCCACGCATTGCGTTCAAACTCGGTGCGCTGGCCCAAGGGGTTGACCAGTGCCGCCAACTGATTGTTCACCCATTCAAAGCGGGTTTCGCCGCCATCCGGCTCACGGCGCAGCAGGATATTGTTGCGCTCATCGCGCACATAGGCGGTGACGCCACCAAAAGCGCTGTGGTAATAGCTGGTGAGGTTGGCATCGTCATAACGGAAATGATCTTTCCAATAGCCGCCCGCACAGCGGTTGGCCAGACAACGGCCTTGCGAGTCATAGTCGTGTTCGACCCAGGTTTGGGCGAGGTCACTCCAGCGGGTGAGCCACCCTTGCGGTGAGTATTGGTAATCAAAGCTGCGTCCGGCACCCGCCCTGACCCGCAGTAAGGCGCCGCTGTCGTCATATTCATAACGGGACAGCTCGCGAGGTGGGTCAAACTCCGACACCACCAGGGTAAGCGCAGAGACATTGCGCCCCTGATGGCTGACCCGAATATGGCGACCATCAGCCAACAAGACGCGCACCAGGCGACCCCGCTCCCACACCCAACTTACCCGGTTGCCACAGGCATCACTCATGGATGTGAGATAAAGGTGGGGGCCACGGGCATGCTCGAAGCCATAACGACGACCATCCAGATGGTGCAGTTGCAGCAGACCTTCGAAGCGGGTCAACCGCCACTCGGGGTTGGAGGGGCTGTGTGCCCACTCACCTTCGTCAGGCAGGGTAAAGAAGGCCTGGTTGAACTCGCCATCGGTGAAGATGACCATGCCCTCTTGCAGCTCCAGCGACATATCCCATTCCGTGCGCCAGAGAGTCCCCAGAATACCCGGACGACGTTGCCCGCCAGAGCGGTAGTAACGGGCCAATCCGACCGGCAACAAGCTAGCCAGGCGCCAATCTTCGCGCTGTTCAAACACGAAGCCGGTGGCCATATCGACTGGCTCACCTTTCTTTTGGCACGTTTTTGTGGAAGCGCAGTTATTACCATCAGCCTGTCCAGCGCGAGTCTTTTCGGCTGGTGGTTTACCTGCATCATGTCCCTCGCCCTTGTTGCGACCGGCATTGAAGCCTTCTGGCACTTCGGCTCGTCCCTTAGCTCTAGGTGAACCGGTGACACGTGTCACAACCTTGCCAATAAACTCGTCAAATTTCGCGGCGATATAGGCAAGGGATGCATCAAATTTTGCCGAGAGTTTTTCCAGTGCATGGATAATCCCGGTGATTTGCTCCTTCATCATGGCAATTAGCCAGCGGTTGCTGGCAGGGTCTATCAGCATTTTTTTCAATGCAGCAATCACCTGCAGCAAAAGGGCTTTGGCTTTTTGACCATATGTTTTTATCTGGGAGCGCAGCTCCATCAATCCTTTGATCAGGTTACCATTAGACAAACTACGAATGGTTTTGATGGCAAATTGGATGGATTTTCTATCTCCTAGCTTCAGCGCTCTGATAATAGCCTTACCACTGACCTTGATGGCATCTCCAAGGCCAGGAATAATACCAATCAAGCACAATGCACCCTCTGCGAGATGCATGTTATCATCCAACTTTGCCGGTGCTTTGTAAGTGTCATAACTCCAATCGCCGATGGCATAAAGGTCCATGACTTGGCCCACTACAGGCACAAACCCGAGCAACACTTCGCATACCAGGAGCACCGCTTCATTGCTACTGGCCTTGTCACCCAATTCAGCGGCAAGACTATGGTGTATCTTGTTGACCGCCACTTTGAGCTCGCGGCTGCCTTTGTTAATTTTTTTATCCAGCGCCCAAAAGCGCTTGTAAGCCTGGTTGTACTTATCCGGGACACTATTGAATATTCCACCGAGCATGCCGACGTTATCGACATCCACCTCATCTGCATCACTGTCAGAGGCGTCATATTCAATCAATCCTTGCTGACGCAAAATGAGAAACAGTGTGAAGTATTCACCTGCCAACGCAGCATAAGCGGGGTTGGATTGAAATACCGGGTTATTTTGTAGCGTTTCCTTGGGTTTAAATTCGTCACTTCCTTCTTCCAATAACAACTCGAAGGTGCCACACCCCATATCATAAATTCGACACAGCCCCTTGCTATCCGTTTTTCCTTTTATAACAGTCTTGTTACTGTCGGTCAGTACAAACGGTGCATTGGGAACAGGTTTACCATCATCATAGTGATAATGAATAATCACTTCGCAACCACATTTCACGCAACCACCAGAGATGATGTTATCGGTTGAGAAGTTTTTTTTGGCTGCTTCATCACTGGACAGCAAACTAGCCGTTTTATTTTTACTCATGATCCCCTCAACCTATCCCTTACCCAACTCGCAAAGTGCTTGCTCAAATAACCTGTCCATGCGGCTTTGTTGCCCAATTAATTCAGCCGGTTCAGCCATTATTTTTTTTGCCCAGGGATGCGCCATAAAGCCCACTGGCATTTCCAGCTTTAAACTCAGGAAGCGAATAACATCCTGCTGATTTTTGAACCCATGGGCGAATGCCTCTTGCTCACCCTCTTTAATGAAAGAGACCAACCGCTCTGACTGCCACTCCTTCACCACCGAATGATGCGCCTGGATATGCTCGATATACTCATCGTGCGCAACGCTATCTGACAGCGAGTTCAAGGCAGTCCACTGTGCGGGTGATAACTGTTGCGGTGCATGCCCTGCAAGGTCATGTTCTACCCGTTCAATGAGCTGGAGATACTCACAACCGCCATCCGGCGACATATCGATGATGGTGGCAACGGGACCAAACAGCGCTGTAGCCTCAGCTGGAGAGCTTACCGTTAAGAGGGGCTTGACCACCTGCCAGTCACTGAGCCGCAATATGGCAGTTTCATCTTCAGGTGTATCTATCCAGGACCACTGGCGCAGATGTGCAAGCAATGCTTGCAACTGTTGTAGCGGCGTATAGGCCAGCATGAACCAGTCGAGTTGGAGCAGCAGGCCCCAGCCTGGTTGATGGATGACAAGGCGCTGGAGCTCTGGCCAATTTTGTCGATGAACGGGGATGAGGTAGGGGGATATAGTGCTATGCAGCTTTCCCGTCTCCCCCCAATACAGCCTGGTCTGCTCAAGGCTACCGCCCCATTTTTCTGCCAAGCCTGGCACAGCCTCGTTGATGGCCGCTTCGGCAAACATGAACAAACCTTGCCCATCAAGCAACTGCTGCCACTCATCATCCTGATACTTGCCAGATATCATCACCTTGTTTGCCATCACGCCTTATGCTCCTTTGTCGTCAGCCTGGCCAAACATCCATTCACGTCGATGGAAATTGGCCCGTGAATCACGGACCAGTGCAACATCCATCTTGAATTTTTTAATGGCCATTGATAACGAATAGTGAGAAACCAATTTAATAAACTGAGGGTGCCGATAATAATCCGAACCGATGATCCAGCGGTGTGCGGACCAGGCCTCCCACTCATCCTCCGATGCAGTAGGATACAACTCACTTGCCAAGAGAATACCGCTTATGAAGCGCTGCTCCAGCCATGTTATATCCAGTAAAAATGGATAGTATTCGCTGGCTCTGACAAATAACGCTTTGGTCAAATGTTGATAACGCGCCTGATTGGTCAGTACGCGATAAGCTTCGGTACTCAACCTGTTTTCATATACATGCAAAGGTATATTTTTAGACGAGACTGACGTACTGATACACTCAAACTGTGAGTTTGAATAACATGTATCAATTGCCTCTGGAATATATATCACCCCAAAAGGCGATTCAAACTGCCACCTCGTTGACACATCTGTCATTGTCAGCCAAGTTTTTAGCGTAGCCGGTTCATGAAAAGGGAAAAAGACATGCCGACCATCGGGATAAAAACAAGTATGGCGAAGTAAACAAGCTTGCTGTATGTCGTCTATTTCGGCTGCTGCCGTAAACAACACAACGCCCGTATCAGGGTAGTGTTGATGGGATAATAGCCACAACAACAGGCTTTCTGTTGCTGAACCTTCGTTTATAGAGAGTAACAGTAACTCAGTGACCGGATAGCACTGCACACCATAGTCATTGGGCAATAGCCGCCACTCTCCCTGGCATTGTGGATACAGGGATTTCCAATAAGTGATGCCACCTTCGAACCTGCTGAGGTCAATAATGGCATACACATTAGCAGTCTCATTTCGGACTATATCGAATATAGGCAAAGACATTAGCACCACTTGTCTAACTATTAGATTAATTGGCAGTTTTTATCATGTTTGAATATGATAAATTGATTAGTAATGATAATGGGGGTATGGTGTCGGTGATGTCACAAAAACATTACCTTTAATGTCGAGGGTTATAGGGCAGTCTTTCCTGCCCCATTGGTCTCACATCACTATATCTTCTCACCATTGGCCCAACGTTCGCGTATTTCAGCAGGTGTCAACGGGGGAAATTTTATACCTTTATCTACTAAGAACTGTTTTACCTTAAGCGCCCAAGGATACTGAGGAGATGACTTATCCATCAGTGATAGACTGTGCTCAACTCGATAAGCTAAATCAGCTCCCGTTGCAGATCTCAGTTGATAATCCGCACCATGTTGCAGCAACCAATATACAACTTCATATTGATTGATCGATGCACCATATAGAGCGCTATTGCTACCAGGACCATCTGTCAGATTAAGATCTGCACCTCGTTCAACCAATAACTTGATATCAGCCCAGCGTGCCTCTCCGATGGCATTAAATATTGCGGGGACACCGTTCTCCCCCAACGAATTAGGTTCTCCGCCCGCATCCAATGCGACCTCCAGAAGTTCTGGATATTTGGAACCAGCAACAGAGCTCACAATATTTTCACCGAATCCATTCTTATAGTTGGGATCGGCACCTACTTTAAGGGCAAGTTTTACAGCCCTATAATCCTTAGTCTCATAAACTAACCAGAGTAGTGGTGTTAACCCTTCTTCTCCCTGAATATTGAGATTGACACCTTGCTCAATCTGACGACGGGCTGCGGCTTCATCACCACGCTGGATGGCATCCAGCACTTTCACTACCGGGGCGGGGAAAAACTCACTGGCTTGCATACTTTTTCCTCCCACTTGGCATGCCGATAACAAACCCAGCACTCCTACGCAGAGCACTTTTAAACGAGACAACCATATCATTTTACTCCTCCAAGTTTGCTGGTAATGGTGCCGATATCCTCACTCTTCTGCGCTTCAATCCCGGCAATCACTTGATCCATACCATGGCGAGCTATGGGATTTCCCCCTTGCGAGGGCAAGGGTAACATCTTGCCTGCAGCAGGGGGGAGTGTCCCACCTGCCAGAATCAGGCTTCCCAAGGCACCACCAACAGCCGCACCGCCTGACCCGCCCAATGCACCGCCGATCCCGGCAAACAGGGTGGGCACTGCCAGTTTCCCCACCCCTTGCACCATGGTGAGTACCTCGCCGTCCACTGCCTGGGTTGTGATCAGCTCACCTATTTTTTCCAGAGGTAGCCCCCCTTTACGACTCACGGTATTGGCATGTAACCCAGCGGCGTTAAAGGTATAACCGGGCAGTCCGGTAGCACCAACCCCCGCGGAGGCCAATCCTCCCCCTAATGAATGTCCTACGGCAACCAACGGGGATGAAGGTGAAGCTACTGCATCTTGTACCTGTGTTGCCAAATACATTGCCTGATTGTATTGCTTAGTTTCCGAGCCTATTCCCTGAGCCCCATTGGTCATCCAGTCTAATCGACCGGTGACCGCATTGTTGGTGCCCCGGTAGGTGAGCATGGTCTCGTTATTGATGGAGGATTTGAACAAGGCGGCACCAAACCCTGTCGTTTTATTCGTAAATTCTGCTTTTCCTAGCCCTGGTATTTTTTTGGTATCCACCTGAGAAAGGCCAACAGGCGCCGCAGGCAAGTCAGTTCGCGCACCGCGATTAAATTCATCAACGGCATAGACATACTGCGCAGCTTCAGCACGCAGAATACTGTCATTGTTAAAGCCCAGACGTTTACCGGCATCTGCCAATCCCGGCACCTTGGCTGCACGCTCGGATAATTGTTTACGCGCCTGATAGCGCAGCTTACGCTGTGCCTCTGTCAAGGTTTTCTCCACCTCTGGCAAGGCAACGGGAGCAGCCCATTCCAGCAATGTTTGCCATGGCACCAGCATGGGAGAAAGCGCCAGCAAGGGCAGCCGTTTTTTGGCCGTCTGCTCAGCACAGCTTTTGGCGGGAGATTGATAGGGGCTATCCCCAATGATCACATTGCCACTACCTGCCGCAACGGAGCCACCACAACCAATGGCATCCCCCACCCTTGCTGCCGCCTTGCCGTTGATAAACACATTGCTGGAACCACCGGAGATGGCGCGACTATGAATGCCATGGGGCATGTTGGGACAGGGGCAGGCATGGAGCAACACTCCATCCCCTTTACGTGCTGCAGGCTTGCCATTGATGATGACATCACCACTACCCGCAATAATGGGGGTCGCCGGAAAACAGCCATGACCGGCACAACTATCACCTAATCGGGCAGCACTTGGCATAATGACTCCTTAACGACGATCCGGTGCATCCGGCAGGGTGGGCTTGTTCGGTGTTTCAGGGTCTATTGCTACTGGAATACTACCTGAACCCGGCGCTCCACCATCATTAATCTTAACTACGTTACCGGTAATCGTGACACCTCCGGCATCCAGCTTGATAAATCCGCCAGGTCCTTTAACCGTCAATGATTGTCCGGCTTCTAATACTATTTCTTCTGCTTTAAGATAGTCATCAGTCCCCACAACAACTCGACGATGGGCGCCCACTAACAACTCATCTCCACCAGTAATGGCAGTTTGTCTACTTCCATCTAAATGCGTAATTTCACCACCACCAATAAAGCGTTTAAACGATGCCATTATCTTTTGTACGAAATGGCGGCCAATTAATTGATGATGATCTTGGCCTATCTGCTCTATGTCATCTTTAGCAATTGTTCTATGGCTGTGCCGATCCACGCGCTGAAACTGATCCTGATGGACGGTCAGATGCTGATCCAAGCCAACACTTTGCCGATGAATATGATTAATTACTACATCCATATCTTTTTGAGCATGGATATAAATTTGTTCTCTTAACACCTCATCTTCGAATCGCAACTCATTAAAACCGTTACCTTTATGGGTATCCGTTCTTAATAGTGTGCGAGTTTTATGTTCTGGTAACACGTAAGGCGTCTGATTCGTAGCATGGTAAGTTCGCCCCGTAATGATTGGCTGATCGGGATCGCCCTCCAAAAAACTTACTATCACTTCATGACCAATACGTGGAATCGCCATCATGCCATATTGCCCGCCAGCCCAACCTTGCGATACCCTAACCCAACACGAACTTTGATCGTTATATTTCCCGTATCGATCCCATGGGAACTGCACTCTTACCCGACCATACTTGTCACAGTAAATCTCTTCGCCGTCAGGACCGACTACCGTGGCTATCTGTGGGCCATCCACCATGGGCTTGTGCGGCATTACGCTACGCCATGGTGTTATGGCTGGAATGGCGGCAAATTGGTTGTAATACACCGTTGGCCCATTGCCGCCCTCTTCTTCCAGTGCTTGTGGCTGTTTACCGGTATGCGTTATTTGTACCACCTGCCAATCGGTATTCAGTACAGCATTGGGATGCTCACTGAGTGTGAAAGCTAAGCCTGGCATCAGTTGTGGGGCATTCGACTCACCGTCACCGGTAATGGCATCAGCACGTAATGCAT
>NZ_JRKB01000056.1:0-29993 GCF_000800945.1 Plesiomonas sp. ZOR0011 | reverse complement strand
GGCTGAAGGAGCACGCCTGGAAAGTGTGTATACGGCAACGTATCGAGGGTTCGAATCCCTCCCTCACCGCCAAATTTAAAGAACCCCTGCTTACGAGCAGGGGTTTTTGCGTTTTAGCGCCCAGCTACACCTAATAAAAAAACAGCTAATAAAATACAGCCAATAAAAAAGCCCAGCATAATGACTGGGCTTTTTTGTCTTTCATCTCTTCGTCTTACTTAATCTTCGTATTTCCCACACGGCACATCAGCCAATAAATTTGGTCACGAAGTTACTGATATTCGCCACGCTAGATACTGCCATCACCAACACAATCACGGCACCAATCACGGTCAGGTAAATTGGGTGCTGATAGTTGCCGACGATATCTTTACGCCGTGTGGCGGCCAGTACCATCCCTAATACGATTGGCAGGATAATGCTGTTAACCAGACCGGCCAGCATCAGCAGCAGGATAGGCATGTTCATGGTGACGGTGCCAAGGCTGGTCAGCGCAATGAAGGCGATACACCACATTTTTTCATGGCGGGCGACCACCGGGAACAGGGTCTTAATCAGAGAGATGGCCATGTAGGAGTTGCCGACTACGGAGGTAATCGAGGCAACAAACAGTACCAGACCGAAGATGAAATAACCGATTTGCCCAGCACCTTGACGGAAGGCATCGGCTGCTGGGTTGGCTTTGTCTAATACTGCGCCGGTGGCAATCACACCGAAGATGGCCAAGAACAGCAAGATTCGGATCACCACAGCAATCGAGATGCCTGCCCATGCTGCTTTTTTGATAGACGGAATGTTTTCCTGCCCCTGCAGGCCGATATCCACGAGACGTTGTGCGCCAGTGTAATATCCACCTACCGCGCCACCGACAATGGTTAAGGTGGGCAGCAATAAATTCCCCAGATCGCCCGGCATCACGGCTGCGGTGAGCGTTTCACCCATTGGCGGTAAGCTGGTCATGGCCACATAGGCAATCAGCACAATCATGAACAGGCCAAGGTAGCGCGCCATCTGATCCATGCGTTTGGAGGCATTGTGCACCACAAACAGCAGGCAGCCGACCACCCCAGTAAACAGTGCGCCCCAAGTGGTATCAATGCCGGTTAAGACATTAATCCCCAGCGCCGCGCCGCTGACATTGCCGAAGTTAAAGGCCACCGCACCTAACGCCAGTAAGGTGCCGACGACATAACCCATCCCCGGAGCAACGCGATTCGCGATATCTTGGATGCGTAGGCCCGATACGCCGACAATGCGCCATAAATTCATCACAATACCGAAGGTGATAAACATAGAGGCCAGCACAGGGAAAGCCATGTCCACTTTGTAGATATTGGTAAAAACGGCGGTTTGGGTCAAAAAGCCAGGACCTACAGAGGTGGTTGCCATCAAAAAGGCGACGCTTAAAACGGCTTTCTGTTGCCAAGTGCGGGGAGTTGTCGCAGCGGGTGCGTTAGATGAAGTTATCAAAGTCATGCCGGTCTCAAAAATGTGGTCTCTCTCTTTATAGAAAAAAGAAAGACAACTGACCGGGATCAGCTGAGCTTGGTGACTCGATAATAGTATTACAATATTATTTATTTAAAACAACGAGTTACCAGTTGGTGCCCGTTGGATTGGCGCGAATACTAATCGTAAAAGCGAAGTGAGTCAACCGATATCCACAATTTTAGATCGCCGCCTCAAACGCGCATAAAACCTCAGCGGTGGCGCTGAACTTGAGAGGCCGAAATTAGTCATTGCCAGCGCAATTGGGTACCATCGCGCATATCTTTTTATTTTCCCTTGGTATTTTGTTAGCGCACTCAGCGGATAGAGCGACCTATGCAGAAGAAAATCACGATGGCCGAGATCTCAAAGCAGCTCGGGATCTCAAAAATGACCGTGTCACGCTACTTTAACGGCGGTTATGTGGCCGAAGAAACACGGCAAAAAATCGATGCAGTGGTCAAAGCGAATCACTATACCCCGAATAAATTTGCCCAATCGATGCGCTGCCAATCTAACATTATCGGTTTTATTGCGCCGCGTATTGAGTCTTATACCACCAGTCAGGTCATCAAAGGTGCCTTGGCGGCCGCGAGCGATCTGCAGGCACGTTTGCTGTTCCATGCAACCGGTTTTGATCATGACTCCGAGCGTCAGGCGGTGAGCGAATTCACCAATTTGAATGCGTTGGGGACAATTCTGATTGCCTCGAAGCACAGCGTGACCGAACCGTTTTACCAGAGTCTGCACAACCTGATTTTTATCGGTAAACAGATCCCCGACCAATGCTGTTTGTATTACCCCGAAGAGGCCGCGCTGCATGCCTTGGTCACGCAAGTGATCGGGCAATTAGCGCAGCAGCAAGCGCCGGTTAGTGCGGTTCACTATGTGTATGATGCGCGGATGCTGTCGAGCCGCACTCAGTATATGCAGCAACTGCTGTCGCAAGATTACGCGCATCTGCCTCTCACGTTGCAAAGCTTGGCCAATTCCGAAGATAAAGCGGCGTACCAAAGTCTGCGTTTGCAACCGCACCGGCTCTATTTTTGTTCCACCGACAACATTGCGATGCGCCTGTATCGTTGCGCCAAAGAGCAAAAATTGAGTATTGGCCGCGATATCTGGATTGTGGGGATCGGTGACTATGAATACAGCGATCTGTTAGTGCCGAGTTTGAGCAGTGTGGCCTTTAATCACTACGAAATTGGTTATCAATCCGTCAAAAAGCTGGTTGAGCGTGACTTCAGTGCGCTCGAAGGTGCCTTCGAATTAAAAATCAGGGAAAGCTCTCAGTTTAGATAAAAAATTTTTGTGCCTCGGTTGGTTAACATTTACTCTGTGTGTTATCGATAACACATGGTGTGAATGACAACACTAAGGCTCAGGGATGCAACAGTCAACTCACTCTCCAATTGCTGCCAATAGCGCCAACCAAACTCAGCCAGAGGGCGTGGTATGGTGGAAAAAAGCCACCGCTTACCAAATCTATCCGCGCAGTTTTTATGACTCCAATAATGACGGAATAGGGGATATCCCCGGCATTATTGCCAAGCTTGATTACCTCGCGGCGCTGGGCGTGGACTTGGTTTGGATCTGCCCGTTCTATCAATCCCCGAATGACGATAACGGCTATGACATCAGTGACTACCAAGCTATCCATCCAGATTTTGGGACGCTGGAGGATGTTGATGCCCTGATTGCCGCGGCGCACCAGCGTGGGATCCGCATTATTTTGGACTTGGTCATCAATCACACCAGTGATGAGCATCCATGGTTTATCGAATCACGGCAAAGCCGCACGAGTCCGAAGCGTGATTGGTATATCTGGCGTGATGGCACCGAGCCGAGCCGCGATAAGCCAACGTCTGAGCCCAATAACTGGGAAAGCATCTTCCACGGTAGCGCTTGGGAATACGATGAACAGACTGCGCAATACTATTTGCACCTGTTCTCGAAAAAACAGCCGGATCTGAATTGGCAAAATCCTGAGGTGAAACAGGCTTTATTTCGGATGATCCACTGGTGGGTAGTACGTGGCATTGATGGTTTTCGAGTCGATGCCATCAGTCATATCCAAAAAGAGCCGGGGTTGCCGTCATTACCTAATCCAAATGGCGAGCGTTATGTCTCTTCTTTTCCTTACCATATGAATGTTGCGGGCATTGAAGCGCCGCTGGCGGAGCTGCGCGAGCAGGCGTTTGCCCCATTCGATATTGTCACGGTGGGTGAAGCCAATGGCGTGGCCGCCGAAGAGGCACTGAGCTGGGTTGCGGAGGAAACCGCTGAGCAACCGGCAGGCGTCTTCAACATGATTTTTCAGTTTGAACACATGAAGTTGTGGGCGGAAGAAGAGTCACGGGAAACGTTTGATTTGGTGAATTTCAAGCGCATTTTGTCACGCTGGCAAAATGCCTTGGAAGGGAAGGGCTGGAACGCCTTGTATCTGGAAAATCACGATCAAGCGCGCAGCATCAATACCTTTGCGGATGCCGATAACTGGTACGCCAGTGCCACAGCGTTAGCGACCTGTTATTTCTTGATGAAAGGCACGCCGTTTATCTATCAAGGCCAAGAGATTGGCATGGTGAATCATCGTTTTGCATCGCTGGATGATTTTCAGGATGTCTCGGCCCGTAATCTGATGACTAAGCTCAGGCAAAAAGGCAAAACCGATGCGCAAATTTTGGCGTTGTTGAACCAAGTCTCACGCGATCATAGCCGTTTGCCGATGCAGTGGAATGACCACGCCTTTGCTGGTTTTTCAGCCGTACAACCGTGGATCACCGTAAACCCCAATTATCAGCACATTAATGTGGCGCAGCAACAAGCTGACCCCAATTCAGTATGGCATTTCTATCGCCGCTTGATTGCGCTGCGCAAAGCCAACCCAAGTTTAATCACGGGCCGTTACCAGCTGTTATTAGAAAACGACCCGCAAATCTATGCCTACCAGCGTGTTGCCGATGACGCCATTTGCACCATCATCACCAATTTAAGTGCCCGTGATGCGCAGGTGGATTTGGATATCGCGGCGCTAGGCGAGTGTGTGCTGCATAACCAGCAAACCCGTGATGGCGGTGCAGCGCTCACTGCCAGCGAATGTGTATCACCGTTTTTGGCAGCATCGTTTTTAGCAGCACCGTATTCGGCTTACGTATTCATCCAAAAAAATACGCAATAACTTTCTACTATGCGTGTAACGCTACGATGCGTGTAACGCGCATGCTCACTCAAGGAACGGATTATGAGTAAATTGTTGTCGTTTGATTTTTGGCAGCGATTCGGGAAATCCCTTATCGTGGTGATTGCGGTAATGCCTGCCGCAGGGTTGATGATTTCACTGGGTAAAGTGGTTGGCATGTATGCCGGTGGCATAGGTTTTATTGAAACCTTTGGCAGTATCATGGAAAACCTCGGTTGGGGCGTGATCGTTAACCTGAACTTGCTGTTTGCCGTGGCGATTGGCGGTTCATGGGCCAAGGAGCGCGCAGGAGGCGCATTCGCAGCGATTATTGCTTTTGTGTTGATCAACCGCACGACCGGTGTCATTTTCGGTGTTGATAACGCCATGCTGGGCGATCCGCAGGCGACCGTACTGAGCTTGTTTGGTAATCCTCTGCCCGTATCGCAGTTTTTCACCAGCATTTTAGGCTCGCCAGCGCTCAATATGGGCGTGTTTATCGGTATTATCTCCGGCTATTTGGGCGCGACATTATTTAACCGTTATCACGATTTTGCGCGTCTACCAGAAGCATTGGCATTCTTTAACGGTAAGCGATTTGTGCCGTTTGTGGTGATTTTCTATTCGGTGCTGATTGCGGTGGCATTAGCGGCGATTTGGCCGCTGATCCAAGGCGCGCTGAACAGCTTCGGCCAGTGGATTGCAACCTCAAAAGATACCGCGCCGGTGATTGCGCCGTTTGTCTACGGCACCTTGGAGCGTTTGCTGCTGCCATTTGGTTTGCACCACACTCTGACTATTCCGATGAACTATACCGAGCTCGGTGGCACGTATCAGCTGTTAACCGGTGCCAGTGCGGGCTCGAATGTGTACGGTCAAGATCCTCTGTGGTTGGCCTGGGTGAGTGACCTGAATAACCTGAAACTGTCAGATCCTGCAACTTACCAGCGTTTGTTGGAAACCGTACACCCAGCGCGTTTTAAAGTCGGTCAGGTGATTATTGCGGCGTCTTCGTTGATTGGTATCGGTCTGGCGATGTACCACAGTGTCGATCGTGAGAAACGCAGTCAGTACAAGCCAATGTTCTTGTCGGCCTGTTTGGCGGTGTTACTGACCGGTGTTACTGAGCCTATCGAGTTCATGTTTATGTTTGTCGCGCCGGTACTGTATGTCGTGCATGCGCTGCTGACTGGTATCGTGTTTGCGCTGGCAGACTTCATGGATTTGCGCGTGCATGCCTTTGGTCTGATTGAGTTGCTGACTCGGGTGCCGATGATGGTGTCGGCGGGTATTGGTCGTGACTTGATCAACTTTGTGCTGGTTTGCGTGCTGTTCTTTGGCGTTAACTACGGCCTGTTCCGCATCTTAATCACCAAATTTAATCTGCCAACACCGGGGCGTGCAGGGAACTACATTGATGATAAGAGCGATGACATGTCGCAAGACGACAAGCTGGAGATCATCCTGCAGAACTTGGGCGGTCGCAGCAACATCAGTGAAATCGATGCCTGCATGACGCGCTTACGGATCACGGTGAAAGATCCAACCTTAGTCAGTGAGTTTACCGCTTGGCAGCCAACGGGCGCCGTCGGGTTGGTGATCAAAGACCAAGGGGTGCAAGCGATTTATGGCCCGGGTGTGGATGTCATCAAATCCGGCTTGGTACAGAAGTTCGCGGCCGCGTAAGTCCGAATTACTGTTATAGATCGATTATCACCGATAAATGCCGTCATCGGCGGCATTTATCGGGCATACCAAGTCAAGATCTACCCGCGAATGCCGAGCATTCATTCTTCACGTATTGAGCTACAACATGAAGTTACTGACATTAAACACCCACAGTTGGCAAGAAGATGAGCCGCTGGCTAAGTTAGACATCTTAGCCAAGGCGATCATCGAACAAGATTGCGATGTGGTGGCGTTACAAGAAATCAATCAGCACCAAACTAGCGGGCATTTGCAGCGAGATCTGCTGCCGAACTCAACCGCGGCGCAAGCGCATGCCTATAATTTGCGGAACCTGCAAATCCGAGTGGGCAATTATGCCTATCTCTTGCAGCAAAAGCTGCGTGAGTACGGTCAGCGCTATCAACTGACGTGGGATTTTGTACATCAAAGCTATGCAGTGTACGAAGAAGGGCTGGCCTTTTTAAGCCGACTGCCAATTTTGCAGCATGAAGTGATCGACTTAAATGATGACTACAATGAGCAAAATTGGAAGCATCGACGCGCAGTGCGCATTCGCGTGCACCACGCCGGACAAGAGATCGATCTGTTTAATTGCCACTGTGGCTGGTGGGATGATATCGAGTCACCTTTCCAGCAGCATATCGATCGGATTGCGAGCAAAGTGACTCCTCGCTTGAGCTTCTTTCTTGGCGATTTTAACAATCCGGCGCACCTTTCCCAGCAAGGCTATGATTATGTTCAGCAACAAGGGTGGTGGGATTGCTATGTGCTGGCGGAGCAAAAGGATGCGGGCATTACGGTAGTGAAGAAAATCGATGGCTGGGAAGATAACACCCAGAGCCTGCGCTTAGATTTTATCTTTGCCAATCTACCGGTGAGAGTCCAACGTAGCCAAACCCTGTTCACCGGTGATTGTTATCCGGTGATCTCGGATCATTTCGGTGTCTTCACTGAGCTTGATTTAGGTACGCCGGAGTTAAATTAAGTCTCAAGGTTATCTCACCACTGGCGGCGTGCTTTTGGGGTTGCCGGTGGTGAGTGCTCAGCTGTATTAGCTCAATCTTTGTGCGTGAGCAGCTCGCTTATCTTTTTCCTTTTCCTTCTACCTCGTTCCTTCTCTTGCTTTCTTGCTCGCTGCATTTCGACATGGCCTGACGGTAGTGATTCTTTCCATACCGATTGCGCGTAATTTCTACTCAATCACACGCCAGCAATCTGCGCGACAAAACCGCTCAACAAAACAGGTCGACAAAATAGAAAGTTCTCTTTTTTTATAGTGAAAAATTTTATAATTAAAACTGCAGCCAGTATCGAAGTAATAATGGCATTTTTTCTATATGCTGCTCGGTTCAAAAGCATTTTTACAGACCAGTGTCAGGCGCACGGGTGATTCACGGGGTACATTTTCATGCTGACAACCTCCAGTCTGACATGCCAACGTGGCGAGCGAGTCTTACTGCACGATTTGCAGTTCTCCGCCAGCACGGGTGAAATGGTACAAATTGAGGGGCCAAACGGTGCCGGCAAAACCACGTTGCTGCGTATTTTGGCTGGTTTAGCGCTACCCGATACCGGTGAAGTGCTATGGCAGGGCGAGCCAATTCGCCACCAGCGCGAACGTTATCAAGAAAGCTTGCTGTATTTGGGACATCATCCGGGGTTGAAACGGGTGCTGACCGCTTATGAAAATCTGGCGTTCTATCAGCAAGTGTCAGGTGGGCAGTGTGACGACAACGCATTGTGGGATGCGCTGGCGCACGTGGATCTCGAAGGTTTTGAAGATGTGCCGGTGGCCCAGCTTTCCGCAGGTCAGCAGCGCCGTGTAGCGCTAGCGCGCTTGTGGCTTAGCCAACATCCACTTTGGATCCTCGATGAACCATTGACCGCGATTGATAAATCCGGTGTTGCCAAATTGCTGGGATTATTTGAACGACATATTTCCAGTGGTGGGATTATTATCCTTACAACGCATCAGGATTTAAATTACCCCAATATGCGCCATTTTCGGCTCGGCAATATGGAATAAGATGCAATGCTATTGGCAATAATTAAACGTGAGCTGAAAATTGCGTTTCGAAATTCAACGGAAATTGTTAATCCGCTGCTGTTTTTTGTGATTGTGATTACCTTGTTTCCATTGAGTATTGGCCCTGAACCCAAATTATTGGAGCGGATTGCGCCTGGTATTATCTGGGTTGCCGCGCTCTTATCTTCTTTACTCTCTTTAGAGCGCTTATTTAAGGATGATTATCTAGATGGTTCGCTAGAGCAGTTGATGCTACTGCCTGTGCCGTTACCTTTGATTGTCTGTGCTAAAGTCATCTCTCATTGGCTGTTGACCGGCCTGCCGCTATTGATTTTATCACCGCTTATTGCAGTATTACTGTCGCTTAAACCTGAGGTCTGGTTGACCATGGCCACCACGTTGCTGTTGGGAACGCCAACCTTGAGTTTCATTGGCGCCATTGGCGCGGCGTTAACCGTGGGGTTACGCAAGGGCGGGGTACTGCTGAGTTTGCTGATTTTGCCGCTGTTTATCCCCGTGTTGATTTTTGCCACCGCTACGCTGGATGCGTCAATTATGGGCATGCCACTGAGCGGCTATTTGGCCATTTTAGGCGCCATGCTCATGGGCAGCCTCACCTTATCGCCGTTTGCTGCCGCCGCCGCGCTGCGCATTAGTGTGCAATAAACGTGGTCTACCCGAGATTCTGGGCAAAATAACTCAAAAGGGTAATGGGTTGGATAAGTACCCGCGCGGAAAATAGGGCTTTAAACAATCACTGTGAACTATCTAGTGAAATACAGAGAAAAGAATAGCCGAAATTGCTAGAACAGAGACAATTAGCAGACGCCAAACAATACCGTAACGTGGTGTAACTTTTATGACGCAATTACAATACGGCCACGACGTAAGTACAGCACAGCTCTGTTGAACCGCTATTTATTGCGCACTCCTGTCGAATGCGTTGATGGCGAGTGCGGATAATAAGAAAACAGTTTCACAAGACAATAAGAGAGATCCAATTATGTGGAAATGGCTACATCAGTACGCAGCACCGGAGCGGCTGTATCAGCTTTGCGGCCGGTTGCTCCCGTTCAGCGGAGTTCTGGCGGTGGTACTGCTGGTGACCGGTCTGGTGTGGGGATTTGTCTTTGCACCGGCAGACTATCAACAGGGTGATAGCTACCGGATCATGTATCTGCACGTCCCCGCAGCCATTTGGTCGATGGGTATTTACGCTTCAATGGCGATTGCCGCGTTTATTGGGCTGGTTTGGCAAATCAAGATGTCTGATCTGGCCAGTGCCGCGATGGCGCCAGTGGGAGCGGTGTTTACTTTTATCGCGTTAGCAACCGGCTCGGCATGGGGTAAGCCTATGTGGGGCGCGTGGTGGGTGTGGGATGCTCGTCTGACCTCAGAGCTGATTTTATTGTTCTTATATCTGGGCGCGATTGCTCTGTATAACGCCTTTGACGACCGCCGTCTGGCTGGGCGCGCGGCCAGCATTTTAATTCTGGTTGGCGTCGTGAACCTACCGATCATCCATTTTTCTGTTGAGTGGTGGAATACCCTGCATCAGGGGTCAACCAACATGCAACAAAGCATCGCACCAAGTATGCGCACGCCACTGCGGCTGAGTATTTTTGGTTTTCTGTTCTTCTTCATTACCTTGACGATGATGCGTCTGCGTAACTTGATCCTGGCTCAGGAGCGTCATCGCCCGTGGGTCAATAATCTGGCTTTACGCGGCGCGGCAACACCATCGTCTGTGGTGTCCGGTAAGGGAAATAAAGCATGACGGCATTTTTTGATTCATGGGATGCCTTTCTGGCCATGGGCGGTTACGCCTTTTATGTCTGGTTGGCCGTAGGTATTACCTTCATTTCCTTGCTGGGAATTTGTGTCCATACCCGTTGGACTCACTCTCAGTTGTTGGCCGACATCCGGCGTCAGGAAGCACGGGCACAGCGCGTGCAGAAAATAAAACAACAAAAAGCCTCAGACCATGTTGTGAGTCATAAGGAGAGTCAAGAATGACAATGAGTTCCCGCCGGAAAAACAGGCTGTATCTGGTTGTGCTGGTGCTGCTGGGCGTGATCACTACGATTGCGCTGATCCTGTATGCACTGCGCTCGAACATTGACCTGTTTTATACCCCCGGTGAGATCCTAAACGGCAAAGGTGCACAACATGAAAAGCCGGAAGTCGGCCAACGTCTGCGTATTGGCGGCATGGTGCTGCCGGGTTCAGTGCAACGTGCGCCAGACAGCCTGCAAGTGACCTTCAAACTGTATGACGCTAAAGGCGTGGTTGAAGTGACCTATGATGGCGTATTGCCCGATCTGTTCCGTGAAGGGCAGGGCATTGTGGCGCAAGGCGTGTTGATGCCGGGTCAGGTGATTCAGGCTAACGAAGTGCTGGCCAAGCATGATGAGAATTACACGCCGCCAGAAATTCAGCAGGCGATGGAAACCAACCATCACACTCCAGCGAAGCCGACGCCAAGCATGCCAGCGTCAGCCAATGGGAATGCATCATGATCCCTGAAATTGGTAACTTTTTACTGGCGCTGGCGCTCGCATTGGCGCTGCTTTTGAGTATTTATCCGTGCTGGGGCGCGGTGCGCAATGACAGCCGGATGATGGCCACGGCGCGTCCGCTGACCGTCGGTATGTTTTTAGCTATCACACTTTCGTTTGGCTGTCTGGTTTACGCCTTTGTGATGAATGATTTCACCGTGGCGTATGTAGCAACCAACTCCAACTCGCAACTGCCGGTCTATTTCCGTATTGCAGCAACGTGGGGCGCTCACGAAGGCTCATTACTGTTGTGGGTCATGTTGCTGAGCTGGTGGACGCTGGCGGTGGCTTTTTTCAGCCGTCGGATGCCACAAGACTCGGTGGCGCGCGTGTTGTCGGTGATGGGGATGATTAATATCGGCTTTTTGCTGTTTATTATCCTCACGTCTAACCCGTTTACGCGCACGTTGCCAGATTTCCCGATTAATGGTCGCGATCTGAACCCACTGCTGCAGGATGTCGGGCTGATTTTCCACCCGCCGTTGCTGTACATGGGTTATGTCGGCTTCTCGGTGGCGTTTGCGCTGGCCATTGCGTCACTGATGGCGGGGCGTTTGGACTCGGTATGGGCGCGCTGGTCACGCCCGTGGACATTAGCAGCGTGGGTCTTTTTGACTCTTGGCATCGTGTTGGGCTCGTTCTGGGCCTATTACGAACTGGGCTGGGGTGGCTGGTGGTTCTGGGATCCGGTCGAAAACGCCTCCTTGATGCCATGGTTAACCGGTACCGCGCTGATGCACTCACTAGCGGTATCAGAAAAACGCGGCACCTTTAAAGCGTGGACGGTGCTGCTGGCAATCACCTCGTTCTCGTTGTGTCTGCTGGGGACTTTCTTAGTGCGTTCTGGCGTGCTGGTTTCGGTACATGCGTTTGCTTCCGATCCATCGCGCGGTATGTTCATTCTGGCCTATCTGGTGGTGGTGATTGGTGGCTCGTTGCTGCTGTATGCACTGCGCGGTGGCCAAGTGCGTACTCCGGGGCGACACGAGTTTTTCTCACGCGAAACCTTCTTACTGCTGAATAACCTGTTGCTGGTGGCGGCCACCTTGGTAGTGCTGCTCGGTACCTTGCTGCCGTTGGTGCACAAGATGCTCGGCTTGGGCAGTATTTCAGTCGGCGAACCCTTCTTTGATGCGATGTTCACCTATTTGATGGTGCCATTCTCGCTGCTGTTGGGTATTGCGCCGCTGGTGCGTTGGCGTCGTGATGAGCTGCGTCGTATCCGCATGCCGATGCTGCTGGGTTTGGTCGGTTCAGTGGCGCTGGCGGTATTGCTGCCGTGGTTACTGCACGATCGCATCGCCGCGATGACCGTAGTGGGTCTGCTGATGGCGCTGTGGGTGATTATCCTGACGCTGGCGGAAGTGTATGAGCGTGCGACGCACCGTTTTGGTTTGCTGCGTGGACTGACTAAATTGCCGCGTAGCCACTGGGGCATGGTGTTGGCGCATCTGGGTGTAGCGGTAACGGTAATTGGTATCGCATTTAGCCAGAATTACAGCATCGAGCGTGATGTGCGCATGCGTGCGGGCGATACGCTACAAATTCGCGATTATCTGTTCACTTTCCGTGATGTGCATGAAATCAAAGGGCCAAACTATACCGGCGGCATGGCGGTGATTGACGTGACCCGCGATGGCAAACCGGAAGCGACCCTGAACGCAGAAAAACGTTTCTATACCCATGCGCGTAGCATGATGACTGAAGCGGCTATCGATGGTGGTTTGACCCGCGACCTGTATGCGGCGCTGGGTGAACAACTGGACGATAACTCATGGGCGGTGCGCATTTATTACAAACCGTTTGTCCGCTGGATCTGGTGGGGTGGTTTGCTGATGGCTATCGGTGGTGCGCTTTGTATGTTTGACCGCCGTTATCGCAGCGTGGTGTATGCAACAACTCAGCCGGAGACAACACAAAAATGAAGCGTAAGTTGCTTTTTATCCCGCTGGCGCTGTTTTTGATTTTAGTGCTGACCTTTATGGTGCAGCTGATGCGTAATGCGGGCGGGGAAGACCCGACCATGCTGGAGTCGGCTCTGATCGGTAAACCGGTGCCGCCGTTTAAGCTGGAATCGCTGGACATTCCAGGGAAAACCTACAGCCAAGACGTGCTGCACGATGGCAAACCGCTGCTGCTGAATGTGTGGGCGACGTGGTGTCCGACCTGTTATGCCGAGCACAAATACCTCAATACGCTAGCCAGCCGTGGTGTGCGCATTGTGGGGATGAACTATAAGGATGATCGCAAGAAAGCCATCGCGTGGCTCAATGAGCTAGGCAATCCGTATGCGCTGAGCCTGTATGATGGTAACGGCATGTTGGGATTGGATCTGGGCGTGTATGGCGCGCCAGAAACGTTCCTGATTGATGGCCAAGGCATCATCCGTTATCGCCATGCCGGTGATATGAATGAAACCATCTGGAAGCGCGAAGTTGAGCCTTTGTGGCTTAAATATAACGGCGCACCGGTTTCTGATTTGCCTGCGAAGCCTGTCGCGGCTCCAGTTCAGGGGGGCGCACAATAATGAACAACGCAAGCATGAAGAAAATGTTGCGCGTTTTCTGGTTACTGGTGGGAATGGCGCTGCCGCCACTGGCGTATACCGGATTGGTGTATGCCAGTGTGATTGATACCTATCAGTTTTCCACTGTTGAGCAAGAGCAGCAGTACCGCGAATTAACCGCGCAGCTGCGTTGCCCGAAGTGTCAGAACAACAACATCGCCGATTCGAACGCGATTATCGCTGAAGACATGCGGCAGAAAGTGTATGAGCTGATGCAGCAAGGCTACAACAAGCAGCAAGTGGTGGATTACATGGTCACGCGCTATGGCAATTTCGTGACTTACGATCCGCCATTAACCGCCTCGACCCTGATTTTGTGGCTGGGGCCGCTGTTGGTATTGCTGGGCGGCGCGTTCATCATTTTCCGTCAGACCGCGAAACGTCGCACTGATAAAGCGCTCGTCACCAGCGCGGCGGTGGTGTCTGAAGAGCAGCAACAGCGCTTGCAGCGACTGCTGGAGGAAAATGGCAAGTTGGCCCCAAATAGCCATAACGAGAAGAATAATAACGGAGAACAACCATGATGACATTTTGGCTGTTGGTCGTGGTGTTGCTGGTGGTCAGTGCGCTACTGCTGGTGGTTCCCGTATTGCGCGCGCCGGGAGAAAGTCATCAGACGACCCGTGATCGCTTGAATACCGCGCTCTACAAACAGCGCGTGCAGGAAGTGGCGCAAGACGAAGAGCTTGGCGTCGTCAGCGAACAGCGTGAGATGGTGCAAGATCTGCAGCAAACCTTGCTGGCGGATGTGCCGGTAGCCAATTCTGCGACTACGCAGCCGATTTCGCGCTGGGCATTGGTGCCGGGCGTCATTGTGCTGCTGGTGGTGAGTGTGGGTTTCTATCTGAAAACCGGCGGTCAATCGCAGATGGCCGAGTGGTCTCAGGTGATCAAACAAATGCCGCAACTGCGTGAGCGGGTGCAGCATGAAGATCAAAAACCGTTGACGACAGAAGAGCTGGCGCGTTTGGGATTAGGTCTGCGTACTGAGTTGCAACAGCAGCCGAATAACTTGCCGGATTGGGTGATGTTAGGCCGCATCGGTATGGCGCTTAACAACCTGACCACCGCATCGCAAGCGTTTGAAAAGGCTTATCAGTTGGCGCCGGATAACGTTGAAGTGATTTTGGGTTATGCCGAGGTGCTGATCCAGTCTAGCGATCCGGCGGATAACCGTAAAGCCGAAGGGTTGCTTAAGCGCGTACTGCGTCAAGATCATCAGAATATGCAGGCGTTAGCGCTGTTGGCGTTTAGTGCATTTGAACAGGAGAACTACCAGCAAGCTATTGGTGCTTGGGAAGTGATGCTGAAGATGATGCCTAAAGATGATTCTCGTCGCACCTTGCTGGAGCGCAGTATTGAAGCGGCTAAAGCGCGCGCCGGTATCACAGCGCCAGCACTGAAAGTGCGTGTGGATGTTCCGCCGACACTGCGCAGCAGCTTACCGGCTTCGGCGCGTTTGGTGGTATTGGTGACTGACGGACAAAGTCCGGTGCCGGTTGCGGTGCGTCAAATTCCATTGGGCGAACTGCCACAAACCGTGACCGTTTCTGATGCCGATAGCATGATGCCAGAGCGTAAACTGTCGTCGCTCTCTTCGCTGCAAGTTAAAGTGAAGGTGATTGATGGACAGGCGGATATTATGTCGCCGGGTGTCTTAAGCGGTAAGAGTGCGGTACAGCCGTATCAGGCCAATCAGCCAGTAGCCGTCGAGGTGAATCATCGTCCAGATCCACAGTCGGCGCCGATGATGCCAATGCCGCCTGCACAGTGATGCTTATCTGCTAAGCTAACAAGGCTAAGCTAACAAGGCTAAGCCAAGAAAAAGCCCCGCATGATGCGGGGCTTTTTTATGCCGAAATACGGTGAAATCTAACCCGCGTTAAATTGCTGATGTATCAGCAGCGAGTTGAGCACCCGGCGCGTGAACCTGAGCGGCATCCAGTTGCACCAGTTGCAGCGCCAGCGCGCTGATGGCGGCATAAAAGCCAAACGGATCGTGCGCTTGGCAGCGTGCCGCAAAATCAGGCAGCCACATCAGCAGTAATCCCAGAGTACGTTGCTGCAATAAATTGAGGGTAACGAGCTCATCATGCGCAGCGGCATGTTCATTGGGGGAAAATTCACCGGCAGCAAATTTCAGATGACTGAGCAGCTCAAAAATTACCGCCAGATGATCTTCTGGCTCGTGAAACTCGCTGCGTACACTCATGCCGGCATCGCGCAGTAATTGCTGCATTTGCAAACAGGCATCGCGGCGAAAACGCACCTTGTCACCTTCATAGCAAGAGGCATACGGCAGCGCGCTTTGTTTGTCGGTCATTAAGAACAGACCCGCAAAATCGGCGGCTAACTCCAGGCGCGCATCGGGGCGCAGTAGCAAGGCGCTGATAGACCGGCGCACATTGCTTGATGCTTCATGCAGGGCCGGTTGGCTGTCCATAAAGTCTAGCCAAGCTTGCAGGTCGGCTGATTGCAGCTGAGTGAGCTGCGTATCATCCAGCTCGCGGGCAAAGATCCCAGCAAGCCATGCATACAGACAGGCATAATGCTGCGCACTAAGTGGGGTAGCTTGTTGTGGCATAGGATGTCCCTTGGGCTTAAAGTGGCCTTGAAGCCGTAACGACCTCAAGGCAGTGTGCGGATTCGCGCGTTGACTAACTTGCTCGCAGGCTAATCAGTTCTCGGGCTCATTAGCTCGCTGACTAATGAGTTCGCAGGCTAATTAGTTAGCTGGTTTAGGCACATAGCTGCACTCAGCAACCATTTCGATTGGGCCGTTGAATGCTGTGACGGGCTCAACGTGGCCGGTGTATTTTTCCATCTCGACAATAGCGGTATGCGCACTGGTGGCTTGCGCCAGCTGTGAGGTACCGATGTCGATGGTTAGCACGTTCGGGTTGCCGTACTTACACATTGCGCCAATCACGCCGCCTTTATCCGGATCGTACCACGCACCTTCCTGAATACGGATAGTGCCCGGCACATACAGATCGGAGACTACCGCGCCAGCCAGCACCTGACCGCGATCGTTAAAGACGCGCACGATATCGCCATCTTTAATGCCACGCGCTTTCGCATCTTGCGGGCTCATATACACCGGCTCTTTACCGCCGACGGTATATTTGGCGCGCAGGGTTGGTGACTCACACAGCTGTGAGTGCAGACGAGCATCTGGGTGCACCGATTGCAGGTGCAGTGGGAAGCGATTAGAGCCCGGGCCGCCGTGAGAGCGCTCCTCTTTTTCAAACCACATTGGGTAACCACGGCAATCGTCGTAGTTCATGTCGGCAATGGTCTGCGAGAAGATCTCAATCAGGCCACTTGGGGTGCCGAGTGGGTTCAAATCAGGATCGTCGCGGAACTCTTGGTGGCGCACAAACAGTTGCGGATCGCTAAATTCGATATAGCCAGAGCCGTTCCAGAACGTTTCGAAGTCAGGCATATGGATGCCGCGGCCTTTGCCTTGTTGCTGACCGGCCTTATAGATGTGCTTAAGCCAGCCCATCTCATCCATTCCTTCAGTAAAGGCTTGTTCGCGGTTAAAACGGCGGCACAGATCGCGGAAAATCTCGAAATCACTGCGCGCTTCAAATTGCGGCTCCACCACTTTGTGCATGGCAATCAGGCCACGGTTAGAGTGGTTACCGTATTGGTCGATATCATTACGCTCAAACTGCGTGGTGGCCGGCAGCACGATATCGGCGAAGCGACAAGTTGAGGTCCACTGGTTATCAATGGCGACCACGGTTTCCAGTTTCTGCCAACCGGCAATCATGCGGTTGTATTGCTGATGGCGGTGGAACGGGTTAGTACCGCTGAACACGCACATCTTAATCGCCGGCAGGGTGACTTGCTTGCCGTTCCAGTTAATCACTTTGCCCGGCTCTAACATGGCATCGACAAAGCGCGCGATGGGGATGGTGCTGCTATAGCCTTTGTAATCGGTGCTGGTGTGTACTGGCGGTACGGAAGTTGAGCCAGAGAAACCGCTTAAGATCACCCCTTTGCGGGTTGGCGTACCGGCGCCGTTATAGTGCCAGCCAAAACCAAAACCGCCACCCGGCAGACCAATTTGACCGAGCATGGCCGCTAGCACCACTACCATCCACGCCCACTGCTCGCCGTGTTGCATACGCTGCACACACCAGCCAGCCACAATTTGAGTGCGGCCTGCGGCCATTTCGCGTGCCAGCGTACGGATGGTGTCAGCATCAATGCCGGTCAGTTTCGCTGCCCATTCTGGGGTTTTCGGCTGGTTATCAGTTTTACCCAGCAGATACGGTAGGAATTGCGCGAAACCAACAGTGTAGGTATCGAGGAAGTGCTGATCGTAGAGCTTTTCGGTGTACAGCACATAGGCCAGCGCCAACTGTAACGGCACATCCGTTTGTGGGTTGATGGCCACATGCTGCACTTTATCGCGGCCAAGGAAATCATGGGTAGAGGAGACCACGGTGTCGATACTGATCACCTTGATGTCGCCCTTGGCCACTTTGTCTTTCAGCTGATGGTAATACTCATACACATCGTGATCTGGACACCACCAGTTCACCTGCTGGTTTTTCAGCATGTCAGAGCCCCACAGCACGATGGTTTTGCTGTTTTGCAGCACCAACGGCCATGAAGTTTGCTGTTCGTACACTTCCATCGAGCCTACCACACGCGGCAGGATCACTTGCGCCGCACCGGTGGAATAGTCGCCGCCGGTGCCTACACGGTTACCGTGCAGCGCCAAGGCGCGACCCATGATGCCGCCTGCGTTATGCAGCATACCGGTAGACTGCCAGCCCGAGCCGGTCAGCAGGGCGCTCGGGCCGTAGGTGGTTTGTACGCGCTCCAGCTCTTGGTAGAACAGATCCAGCGCTTCATCCCAGCTCACACGTACGAAGCGGTTATCGCCGCGCTGCGTGGTGTCACTCTTGTGCTTGTTGCGCATCCAGTCAATGCGCACCATTGGGTAACGAATGCGAGCGGCATTGTGCACATGATCTGGCAGGCCGTTGATCATATCCGTAGGATACTGGTCTTTTTCAAACGGCTTGGCGGCGACAAAAATGCCATTTTCCACGGTAGCGCGAATTGCGCCCCAGTGAGAGCCGGTCAGAATGCCTTGCTGAGAGTTGGCCGCGCCGCTTGCATCTGCGGCGAGGGCGTTACGCGGTACCAGCAGCGAAGGGCTCAGCATGCCAAGGGCGGTCAGGCCGCCTAAATGAGCCAGAAAACGGCGACGCGATACGTTAACGCTGTCCTGAGTCAGAGGCTCTGCAGTACGGGTCTCTGGAACACTATTTTGTATTTTCATCGTTCTAATCCTTAGTGTTTCTGATCGGCACCGCCGGTGTCGGAAGCATTCATTTGCAGGTATTTCAGCAAGGTGCGCTCTTCGCGTTTATCCAAGCTGGTAAAACCAAGCATGCCATTTAAGGTGCCAATCCAGCCGTTAGCATCGAAATGCGCTTTATCTGGTGCGCCGTGGCACTGGTTACAGGAGCTGTTGTACATCGAGTCGGCGTAAGCCCAGATTGGTTTGATGTCGTTGATCATGTCGCCACTTTTCACCCATGCGGTGGTTTGCAGCTTGCTCCATTCCACACCCGTACCGGCAACGGTTTCGGTTTCCAGTGTTTTGGCGCGCTCTTGTACTTGGTCACGAATTGAGGAGACGAAAATACGTTTACCTGGCAGTAATGACAGAACGCGACGACGACCATCGGTTTCAGTCCAGCCGGTGATTTGTACTTCCATCCAATCACCATCACGCTTCAGTACGGTGATTTCAGAGGCTGGCAGCAGGGAGCCGGCGGCGTCTTTATCGCCTTTGGCGGCATAAATCGGTTTCATGTCGAGCGTATACAGCGTGTCGCCGCTGTCGTTGTCATCGGCAGTTTTCTTCAGATCGTCAAACTGCTTACGAAAGCCACTGCTGGTATCAGGCAATTGGTGCGCAATGCCTTTATGGCAATCGATACAGGATTGGTTGGTCTTTGCGGCAATTTCCATCATGCGTGCCGCTTCTGGATTTTGCTTGGCGTGATCCATCGCATCATAGTTATGACAAGAGCGGCAGGTGGCTGAATTGTTTTCTTTCATGCGCGCCCATTCCCGCTCAGCCAGTTCGGCGCGGTGAGCTTCGAATTTCTCTGGCGTATCAATTTTGCCGGTTACCAAGGTGTGGTAGATGTCGCTGGTGGCTTCCAGCTTACGCTTGATCATCCCAGGAATATCTTGTGGGATATGGCAGTCATGGCACTCGGCACGTACACCGGCGGCATTTTTAAAGTGCACCGATTGCTTGTACTCTTCATACACCGGCGTCATGGAGTGACAGCTCACACAGAACTCGGTGGTGCTGGTCATTTTGATCCCCACATGTGGCACAATAATCAGTGCCAGCCCAATGACGATACCGACAATCAGCAGCGCCAATACCGACCAGCGCGCGCTGGGACTGGTCAGTTTCTCCCACAATTTCTTCATTCCTTAACCCTGTGATTTATATGGTTTCACACGAGATACAATTTTATTGATGAAATATGAACAGGGTGACTGGTCATCATGAATGCGATGCGGCAAAATATGAACAGATATGAACAGATTGCCACGAGGCAACCGAATGCCGCATCACATTGTTATTGTGGAAGATGATCCGGTGACGCAGGCGCGTCTGGAAGATTACTTTGTACAGGAAGGATATCGGGTTTCCGTGACTGCCAGTGGCGCGGGTTTGCATGAGCTGATGCTGCTCGAGCCTGTGGATCTGATTTTGCTGGATATCAACTTACCGGGTGAGAATGGTTTAATGCTGACCCGAGCGTTACGTGAGCGTTCGACGGTAGGCATTATCTTGGTCACCGGACGCTGCGATCAGATTGACCGCATTGTTGGGCTCGAGATGGGGGCGGATGACTATGTCACCAAGCCATTGGAGCTACGCGAGTTGGTGGTGCGGGTGAAGAATCTGCTGTGGCGTATTGATTTGGCCAAACAGGCACAACCCGCTGCGGGGCAAGAGAACTGTTATCTGTTCGATGACTATTGCCTGAATGTGGCGCGCCATACGCTGACGCAAGAGGATACGCCAATCAAGCTTACGCGCGCCGAGTACGAAATCTTGCTGGCGTTCGTGACGAATCCGGGGGAGGTGCTAAGCCGGGAGCGTCTGCTGCGCATGCTCTCGGCGAATCGGGTGGAGAATCCTGATTTGCGCACCGTGGATGTGCTGATCCGGCGTTTACGGAATAAACTGCGCCCCGAGCTGTTTGTCACTCAGCACGGTGAAGGTTATTTGCTGGCGGCCGAAGTGGCTTAATGCCACGGTGCTTTATAGCTCACAGCGTGAGATGAGCCTACGGCTGGTAGCTGTACACCGGTCGAAACCCCAACGGTGATAACGAGCGGGTAATTTCGTTGTGATGGATATTGTGCGGTGTTAGCAGCAACAGCGGAGGGCTGATATTGTTGCTCACCGGTAAGTGTTGCAGCACGCGTACCGCTTGCTCGACCGCCAATTCCCCTTGCCACACCATCTGATCGCTGGCTGACACGGCAATTTTGTCGCGCTTTAACCCGCGATACACCTGATGCGACAGATAGAACGAAACAATCTCCAGCGGCTTGGCGCGACGTAAGTTTTCACCCATTGCCACTTCGGCGGCAATCGCCGTGCCGGCCACAATATCAATGTTCGGATAACGCTCGAGCATGTCTTGCAGCAAATTACGCTGCACTTCGGTGTCATTATCCCCATACGCGATATCTACAATGTGTAATTGGCTACCGGCGAGTGCTTGCTTAAAACCGGCTAGCATTTCATTGCTGCCGCCCGCATCACGTGGCCCAGGCATCAGCAGCACATTCATCGGCTTTCCCTTTGCCTGCTGTGCCAGATAATGCCCCGGCAAATAACCCATTTGATGCCAAGGCACGCCAACTCGGGTTGCAATATGCGGATTATGGGTGGCGTTTACCAGCTCAATCACCGGCAGTGGTCCGGCCCAGGTTTTCAACTGTGGTAACTGCGCAGTACTGCTGCCGACAATCAGCGCATCGGCGCCCCATTGTCGACATTGTGCAATTTGCTCTTGCTGGGTATGCAGTTGGTTATAGCCGCTGGCTTCCATAATGTTTAGGGTCACTGCATAGCGGCGCGCAGCTTCCAGCATGCCGAAATTTACCGAAAGCCAGTAAGAATCTTTCAAGCTGGGATAGAGCGCGCACAGCTTCCATGGCTTATCAGCGGGTTTTGGTGTCGGAGATAAAGAGTTATCCAAAGGAACAGAATGCTGCTCCGATTGCCAATGGCGCAACTGCGCATAGCCAGTCGCTAGCGGCAAACTCAGTAAGACCGGTAATAGGAAAAAAACGGCGCGCATATTCACTCCCTCGCAATCAGGCCTTATGCTAGAGGTTTTGCGACCCTTAACTCAACCCTCTTGTGTGATTACCTGCGCTGATGGCTATTCCCTCGCTAACACGCCGCCTATGGCTGGCATTTGTCTTAATGGCGCTACTGACACTGGCCAGTGCGCTGGTGGGATGGTTGAGTCTGCGCTTTGTCGAGACCGTCGAGCAGAGTAATACTCATGCGCTGCTGCCAACCATGAACATCGCTCGTGAGCTGAGTGAAGCCAGTGCTTATGAGCTGGTTTCGGCGCAAAACCTCACTGGCGCCACCACGCAACAAGAGTGGTTAGCCCAAGGGCGAATGCTGACTACTCAGAGTCTGAAAATCAGCCGTTTGTTAGCGCAACTGCAAGCATTAGGCTTTGATACTACCGCTATTGAACAGCAAGAGGCAGAGATCACCTCGTTACTCGGCAAGCAAGGCACGCTGGTGGGCGAGCGCCTTACGCTACAACTTCAGCGTGACAATTTACGCGAAGAGATTGCCCAAGCCACGAGCAAAATTGCGGAACTTGCCAAAGGACAAGCCAGTATCGCAGCCACCTCAGCAGGTGCAACGCAAGCGGGGATTTATGATTTGGTCGAGCAACATCAGCGCGACGCCACCCTGCGTGCGCTCGATCAGCTGGCCGATGTGGATTTGGGCTACCTTGATCAGATGATTGAGCTGCGCTTAAGTGCGATGCGGGTAGAGAAGATCATCAATGGGTTAAGCGATGGACAAGGCGATACGTTCTTAAGTCAGCAACAGCAACAACTGGCGCAGGCGGTACGTATCTTACATCGTCGTCATTTGCGGGTAGAAGACCCCGGTGTTCGACGCGAGCTGGCCGAAGCTATTACGACTATCTCGCAGTATCAAGCACTGATTGATATATGCAAAAACATCAATCATATCCAAGGACAATTGCAGGCATTCAGCCAGAAAAATCTGGAGCTGTTTACCCGTTTTGGCGATGAAATTAATCGCCAAGTAGCGCAAATTGAACAGCGTAATGCGCAGGCGTTGGAGCAGCTACGAAGCGCACAAAAAACCGGACAACGCTGGTTGCTCGGCTTAGCCCTTGTCGCGCTGATTGCACTGTGTCTGATCTTGTGGCGCTTAGTGTATCGGCAAGTCACGCTGCCTTTAGCGCGTCATACTAAAGCGTTGCAATCCTTACTTAACGGCCGATTGGATTCGGCATTTCCACAAACTGATGGCATGCGCGAGCTGCAAAGCATCAACCGTTTAGCCAACGCCTTTCGCTCCAGTGTACACGCACTGCGTTATCACCAAGAGCATCTGGAAGAGGAAGTTCGCGAACGCACTGATGAATTACAATTGCTGGTGGTGCAACATCGTCAGGCGCGCCAAGAAGCAGAAAAAGCCAATCATGCTAAATCTGCCTTTTTGGCGGCCATGAGTCATGAGATCCGAACGCCGCTACACGGCATTTTGGGTACTGCGCAGCGTTTGTCACAGCAACCTGATTTGTCATCCAAAGAGCGCGATTATGTGCAGGCGATTAATGACTCTGGTGAGTCATTGCTCTCTATCTTGAATGATATTCTCGATTATTCGGCTATCGAAGAAGGGCAAGCGCAGGTTTCTATCAGTGATGAGCCCTTTGAGCCGGACAGTTTACTGCGCAGTATTGTTCGGCTGATGGAAAGTCGGGCATCGGCAAAAGGTATTTATCTTCGTTTTGACTCACATCTCGTAGATAGCTTTGCGCTGGTGGATTCAGGTGTGCAAGACATTACGCCTAATACGATACTGCTTGGCGATCCGCGCCGTATCCGACAAATCATCGTTAATCTGATCAGCAATGCGCTGCGTTTTACCCTGCAGGGCGGTATCACGCTGCGCTGTAGCAGGGCCGAGAAACACTGGGAAATCAGTGTCACTGATACAGGTTGTGGCATAGCGACTGAGCAGCTACAACAGATATTCGAGCCGTTTGTGCAATTAGGGCGACAAAGCGGTGGCACCGGCCTCGGGCTTGCGATCTGTAAATCACTGGCCGAAGCGATGGATGGCTCGCTTTCTGTAACGAGCACACCGGCAGAGGGAAGCTGTTTTACACTGCGCTTGCCGTTACGTTTTGCGTCGGTACCCGCGCAATACAGCAGTGAACGTGATTGCTGCCTTGATGGCCTGCGCTTATTGCTGATAGAAGACAATGCCTTGATTCGTCAAATCTCACACGAGATGCTGGAAAGCAGTGGCGCGCAGGTGTTGGTGGCAGAAAACGGCGCGCAAGCAAGAGCCGTTTTGGCGAGAGAATCTGCATATGTGCATGGAATGCTGGTGGATTTGTCCTTACCTGATTGTGATGGCGCTGAATTAGCAGTGATGTTGGCGAAAAGCTATCCGCAGATCCCACGGATCGCGTTCAGTGCGCATGTCTTAGATAAGGCGTTAGGTGACAAAATCCGCGATATATTTTGTGGTTTGATTCAAAAGCCCGTGCAGCAAGAAACCTTATGCCGATTAGTGAAACATTATCTGCAAGCCAGTGTTGCAGTGCAATCTAGCAGTAAAAATTCGCATGAAGAGTGTGTGATCGATAAATGTGCGCAAGTTAGTACAGCTGATTTACTTAATCTGGAGCAGCTACAAGACGACTATCAGCGATTTGGTTTCGCCCGCTTGCATAAATGGGTATCTTTATTTGAAACCCATAGCCTACCGTTATTGGAGCGTATTCAAGTAGAGTTTGAGCAGGGAAATAGCAAAGCCATCTCTGAGCTGGCACATACACTGAAAAGTAGCTGTGCGAGCTTAGCGATGCAGCAAGCAACAAGCCTGTGCCAGCAACTGGAAAACGATCCGCTAGTATCAAGCACACAACAAGCTTTAGAGCATGTCACTCGAAGCAGTTTCTCTGCTCTTCAGCACTGGCTTGTCGCCCAAAAACGCGAATAATCACACTCGCGAATAACCACACTACAAATCAGAAAATGGACTGCGCACGCCACTGGCACCTTGTTGTAAGACGTGCGTATAGATCTGGGTTGTGCGCACATCCGAATGGCCAAGTTGCTCTTGCACCGTGCGAATATCCGCACCGCGAGCGAGCAGATGCGTTGCGAACGAGTGGCGTAGCGTATGGCAACTTACCGGCTTGGTAATTTGTAATTTGCGCGCCGCAAAGCGCACTGCTTTTTGTAATGTGGTGGCATCCAAATGATGCCTACGAAGTGCGTGATTTTCCGGATCGCGACTTAAGCGGCTGGCAGGAAAAAGATAATGCCATCCAAGCTCCATTGGCCCATTCGGGTATTTTCGTGCTAATGCATAGGGCATTTTCACCCCATCGTAGCCTTCCGTTTCGCGATCGCCATCAAAGCACTGGCGGACATAAGCGATTTGCTCCTTAATCGCAGGGACCAGCTCCGCAGCTAATGTTACCCGCCGATGTTTGCCACCTTTGGCATTCCACACGCAGATGCACAGGTAGTCGAAATCGATATCCCGCACACGAAGACGCATGACCTCCATCAGTCGCAGACCGCTGCCATACATCAATTGCGCCGCTAGGCGTAAATGTGCTGGGATCGCCAACAGCAGATCGCGCACCTCAGTACGCGTCAGCACCGAAGGCAGCTTGGGCGATTTGCGACTGTGCTGAAATTGCATCTCCATACTCAATGGCTGTTTCAACACGGTTTTATAGAGATAGGATAGGGCATTAAGGGCTTGAGCCTGGGTCTTCGTCGACACCTGTCGCTCACACGCCAGATAAGTCAAAAATGTCTGCACTTCATGCTCACCCATCTTGGATGGATGGCGCAACTTATGAAAGCGAATATAGAACTTAATCCAATAGATATAAGCGCCAACAGTGTTCATCGCATAGCGCTGAGTCAGCATCAGTTCATAGATACTAGCAAGGAAAGGAGAACTGGGTTTACGCATAAAATTCTCAGATAAGCCTGTATATGCATACACTATAAATGCAATTCCGCCTTTCGCCTGCCTCAGTGTTCAAAATTTCCGCATATCTTGCAAATTTGAGATGCACATTGCAGGTTAATACATTGATTTTAGACTGGATTCGGTGAACGAGGGAAGTGCCCCTGTGTGGATATAGGGGCAATGGAGTGCGATACTATATGGAAAGAGGCTGTATAATAAATTGTTATCAGGAAAGCATTTAATTAATATTTTCGGCGTATGATAGAAGCATAACATAGCCGTGGTAGGGTACTACGGCGAATGAGAAATATTAAATCTTTAACGCCCTGTTAAGGTGTGAGCAACGCAATACCAAAGCCGCCGCATACTACCTTAAACACTAAACGCAACGCATAGTAAAAATGCCATGCGTTGCGAATCACTCTTAAACAGTTTGTTATGTTACGTTATACTCCATTATTTATAACGTGACTAACGGAATACAATGGATGAATACGTAATTGGAGTATGAAATCGTTTCCATTTGTATTTAAGCATATCATCTATTGCTCGAGCATTGGTTTTATTTGCATTACAACCAAGCTTTATCTCTTCTATAACATGACCATAATCTAAATTATTATTAATCGGAACATCTACGCAAGATGAAATACCATAGCCATTTGTGTAATAGCTAAAAATATCTTTTAAGCACAATCCATCATCTTTAAATTCACTCTCTCCTGGCATACTTAACAAGCTTCGGTCTGCATAAATAACATTTCTGAATTCATTTTCTACTTTATACGATTCTTCTTTTATAATGGCATATATTCTTTTTAAAATAACCTCTAAAGTAAAAAAACATTCTGTTGTTCGTTTCAATCGCTCAGGAGTTATAGATCTGCCTTCTAACTGATCTTTAATGTTTTTTGTTACTAATACTTCACCATGAATATCAAAATAGTCATCTAAACCATATTTTTCCCATGCATCATCGAGCTCTTTATATAAAACACCTTTACTTTCACATTCATTAACAATTAGCTTTCCAGTATTAGTTGATAATGACAAATAATGACATCTTTCCAATTCATCACTTCGATATGGTATTCGCAATCCTTCCTTGCAAGCTTGTCCCATTGAGCTCTCAAGATAATGGTTAACATATTTGTTTAAAGAATCTGTATTGATTGATAATTGAACACCGTTTCCATTATCTGCATAAACTCGCCATTGATTTAAATCTTCAGGCACACTACTCATACAAAATATATAAGAATCGACATTAGAGATAGGATTTGTTAAACCTTCAATTGTTCTTCTGTCGAAGTGATTCGTATTATACTTATCTTGTAAATAGCAAATTAAAAACGACTTTCCCATTTCTAATTCATTTGGATCGTTCATCATATTTACATTACCAAATCGTAAGGTTTGGTAGTTCAAAATATTAAACAGGCCATTTAAATTAGTATAATGATATTTAATTGACATCTCATTTCTCTTAACGTCGAAGTAAAACCAGTAACATAACAGCGTATTATGCGGAAAGTTTCAGTATAGTAACGTGACATGTGCTCTGCGTCACCTAGAGTAACGAGTTGTACGGTAGTGCATGTGAGGTTTTACTGTAAAAGTAGAGTTAGCTCATGTGTTGGGTGTGTAAACACGCGCTGTTTACCAAACATTGGGTTCCGTGATAACAAGAAGCTCAAGCAGGGACATTTTGAAATGGGCATTCACTGCGTGAATTTTATGCCCATTTCAAACCGCTGCGCACGCAAGCGTACTACGCTATGCCCCTTAGCTAAATGTTATCAAGAAATTGTCTTAATCAACATTTGCGGTGGTGTTGAATAGTTGTAATAGGTTTATCTGAAGTAAGGCAGTGCCAATAAGCGGCTAAATTATTGGCACGAGTCTCTTAGCTAATCATCGAGTTTTTCTCTAGCCACTCTAAAGTTACTAATGTTGCGAGAGAGCAAATGCTCTTATTGTCTGCACCAATGAACTTTAATTCTTCAATTTCTGACTCGGGATGTAGATGGCCGCTGTAATCAGATAAGTAGCAAGTTAACTTAACAGTAACACCTTCACTTTTTCCGTCCGCTTGCGCTTCAAATGTACCAATGTATTTTATGGTTTCAGGTATTAAATCAACGTCTAGCTCTTCTTTTATTTCGCGGAGTAGAGCTTGCTCATCTGATTCACCAGCTTCGCGCTTACCACCTGGTAGATAAAACAGTGATTTACCTTTTGATCTAACGGTTAAAAGTTTACCGTTACGAATGAGTATCCAAGCTAATTTGTCAATTATCATTTTCACTAACCTAAATTTGGTGGCAGCATAGGACTATATTCGCAGCTTGATATACTATATTGCTGAGACTTTTACCATAGAGTAGGCTGCTAGTTGTGAACTTAGCATACAAATTTTGTCGTTGATAGAAACTTAGCCAGTTATTTGGTGTTATGCATTTTGGTTGCTTTGTTAGCAGCGGGTTCTTGATAACAACAAGTTCAAGCAGGGACATTTTGAAATGGGCATTCACTACGTGAATTTTATGCCCATTTCAAACCGCTGCGCCCGCAAGCGTGCTGCGCTATGCCCCTTAACTAAATGTTATCAGGAAAGGCATTGAATCTAGATTTTTGGCGAATGAAAGTTTTGCAAAACTCCGAGGTAGGGCACTTGTTGGTGCGAAGTAGCATCTGAATTTTGCCATTCGCACCACAGTCGTTTGTTATATTTTGTTATCGAGCCATTCAAAGAAGTCTTCTTTGATTCCTTTTTTTTGATACTCAACCCATGAAAAGTACATTGTTTTATAGTAATGAAAACCTAGCCCAAATCTGGTTTTACTGTCCGCCATTTCAGGGTTGTTAGCTAATAATTTTTCGCAACATTCTATTGAGCGGATACAAGCTGATTCACTTAATACCAACCCATGTGGTAATTCGTGCAAGGCGAAGTCCAACGCATCGAGATGGTGCAACAGAAGCAATTTTATTGCTTCTAGATTGTCTGGGTTTAACACTAAGACTTTTTCGAGTAAGAGCTGTGGTTTACGGATGAATTCTTCGCTAAGGATTTTACAAATACCATTAAAACCATGTGCTTTATAAGCCCATAGCAGGTACACTTCATTATTTATTGATATTTCTTTTTCCCATTGGGAGAGGATTTTTTCTAAAATCTTAGGATGCTGAATGGGAATCTCACTACATCTACGATCAAAATACTCTGTGCATAATTCATGAATTTCTAATTTTAATAACTCACCAGAAAGAGAGTCGAACTGAGTGATATTTTTATCTAGTAATGGCTTCCAAAATTTCTTGACACCAGTTTTTCTTGCAATCAAATAATCTTCCCATGCAATAAGCATAAATTCCCTCTTAAAATTTAGCAGCGCATTATGCGGAAAGTTTCTGTATAGTAACGTGGCATATACTCTAAGTCACCAGATGTAACGCTCGGTAGTGTGCTGCGTAGTGATTTTAACTGCAGAAGTAGAATTAACTCATGTTTTGGATGCGCAAAACACGTTGCAGTGTGAGCATCGGGTTCCATGATAACAAAAAGTTCAAGCAGGGACATTTTGAAATGGGCATTCGCTAAGCGAATTTTATGCCCATTTCAAACCGCTGCGCACGCAAGCGTGCTACGCTATGCCCCTTAACTAAATGTTATCTGAAAGGCGAATTTAATAGGCTTTCGTGGTTTAAATTTCAGGCCGTAGCCAAGCTAGTTTTCGCGGCGCAATTGTATTCTTTCTTCGGTTTAGCTTCAGCGTCGAATGGTCGAGTTGTCTTGGCTACAGTACTATTTACGTAAATATCGTATTCATTCCATTATTGAACATAGTTGGCGAACGAGCGCGTTGCAGTTTCAGCGGTATAGGCGAATGTAATCCAGCTTTCTTTCCCGTCAGTTGGTTCTGCGGTTGCGGAGAGAACGGGCAGCATGGTTTGCGAAAACTGGAAAATCGTATTCTTTCCTGTTGTTAGCATGATGTGTGGTTACACAAAATCAGTGTTCTTTTGCACAATCTAAGTCGAATGGTCGAGTCACGTGACAAATCATCGGTAGAATAGGGTAAGTTCAGGCTCGCCAAGGAAAGCTGCTTTTACTTAAGGCTGTTACGTTGGTCGGCAAAACCCTGCTTTTAGCAACCTTGGGGTTTCAGATA
>NZ_JRKB01000055.1:0-1615 GCF_000800945.1 Plesiomonas sp. ZOR0011 | reverse complement strand
TTAGCCCCTGAACCTGCTACACGGATGTCCGATGACCGCGGAGCGGTTAGAGGGCACTCTGTGTATGCTGGCTTACGTTGGAATAGGTGTTTTAGGTGGGCGGGAAAAGCAGAGCAAAAGCGGCTTAACAGGTGGTTGCGCTCACTACGTGATCACAACCACCTTCGCCAAGCTTTGGGGTCGTTACAGCCCGTAAAGGGTTCGCTTCGCCGCTACGCGCCCTTGACTGGCTTTCACTCAAATGAGGCATTAAAAGCTCTCTGAGGCGATTCTAGAGGCCTTCACGGCCGTTTTTACAGGGGCTTGCATGTCCCATTCTTTCAGTAGATATGGATTTTATGTGCAACTCTAAGCTTTATAACCGAAAGTAAGACCTTCCAAATCTAATCTGACAGAAAGAACATTTATATCTTCACTTATATTTTTTATAAAAGAATATAAATCATTTTTATATCCATCATATGGATGATAACAAAAATGACCAGCGCATAGCGCATCAATCAGAAGCGTTATATTTACAAACTCGGTTTTTATTAATGAATCTTTTTTAAGAAATGACAATGTAATCATTTCATTTTCATCTGAAAACTCGACATTAACAACCATTACATTAAATCCAAGTCTGTTTGATCTGGAGGAAGCAACTCATCATTTCCGATTAAAATTGGTGTTTTTGTTCCCAGGAAGGGAAAGTGTTTCGTCTCTATTGCGTCCCAGTCCTCGGCAGACAGCTCCTGCTCATCTTCTGAAACTATCACACTGGCAGAGAATATGGCATATCTTCTTTTATCTGTTAAATCACTCCAAAATACTTTTTCATTTACAATGTAGGCATTAGCTGTTCCTATTTTTAATGTTTTCAACCATCGCCCCTCTTCTAAAACTTTAACTGCGTTATAAACAGAAGTTCTTCCTTTACCAACTATCTGGCATAATGTTTTCTGACTAATGACGACCGCGTTTTGTTTATTCATTTTCTCGGCTATGATCATTAATATCTTTAAAGATAGTTTGTTTTTATCCGCCAAAACTCGGATGTCTTTCATTGATTGCCTGCTAACTTGAACAAAGTCTGCAGGGTGTCTTTTGCTTTTTTCAGTTCGTTCTTTTTGCATAAGATCAATCAGCTTGTTCTTTTCATCTTTTAGCTGCTTGATTTGGGCTAACAGGTCTTGTTCTGTACTCATGGTTTCATCAGCTCCTAGGGTGAACATATACAACCAGTTTTGCGGAACAGTCAGTTCAACTTTAGTGAACGTAATGTTCAATAAAGCAGAGCATAACAGTCATTAAAATTGAACTCAACGTTCACATATGTTCACTCTAGGACTGAACATATATGTTCAATATAGTTGAACATATGCCACCCCTATGTAATTGAAATATATAGAAATCTCTATTTTACACTCTAAGTCTAGTTTTTAGTCTCTAAAATCGACTAAAAACTGAACAGTACCTCCCTCCCTTTGGTCGGGCATTTTTGGGGTCAAGGTTCGCCATCGGCGACCGCGAAGCGGCTTGACCTTTACGCCAAAAAAGACCGATCAAGCTGGTAGCAGGTGGTTGTGATCACGTAGTGAGCGCAACCTCATGCCAAGCGCTTTGTTTTTAGGGG
>NZ_JRKB01000054.1:0-3064 GCF_000800945.1 Plesiomonas sp. ZOR0011 | reverse complement strand
CCCGGACGCGGAATCGAACCACGGACACGGGGATTTTCAATCCCCTGCTCTACCGACTGAGCTATCCGGGCAGCGCGTTGTGGGGCGTATTAAACGGGTTTTGGGCAGCTGAGTCAACACCCTTTTGCAATAAATCCGTCAGAATACGCCCGTTTGACTCATTTTTCAGCTAAATGGTTATTTTATAGCATTAAACCCGCAACCAGAGCCGACAACACGCTGACTAAGGTTGAGCCGTATAACAGACGCAGGCCAAAGCGTGACACCATATTACCGCGCTCTTCATCCAAACCTTTCACTGCGCCGGCAATAATGCCGATTGAGCTGAAATTGGCAAAAGAGACCAGGAAAATGGAGATAACCCCAACGGTGTGAGTGCTTAAGGTCGCCGCTTGTTTTTTCAGCTCCATCATCGCCACAAACTCGTTGGTGACCAACTTGGTGGCCATGATGCTACCGGCATGCAGCGCTTCGGCGTGTGGAATGCCCATCAGCCATGCTACAGGGTAGAACAGGTAGCCCAAGGTGTCTTGGAAGCTAATACCGAACAGGGCGCTGAAGATATGGTTAATCATCGAGATCAGCGCGATAAAACCAATCAGCATCGCCGCAACAATCACCGCCACTTTAAAGCCTGCCAGAATGTATTCGCCCAGCATTTCAAAGAAGGTCAGCTTGTGCTCGTCGGTTTCGATATTGGTCAGATCGTCTTCGGCTTCGCTGTCATACGGGTTGATAATTGACAGCACGATAAAGGTACTGAACATGTTTAAGATCAGCGCCGCCACCACATAGCGCGGTTCGATCAGCTGCATGTACGAGCCCACGATAGACATGGAAACCGTCGACATTGCGGTTGCCGCCATGGTGTACATCCGGCGCTCAGAGATGCGATGCAGCACGTTTTTATACGCGATGAAATTTTCCGATTGGCCGATGATCATGGCACTGATGGCGTTAAACGACTCAATCTTGCCCATGCCGTTGACCTTAGATAGCACTAAGCCAATAAAGCGGATCACCACCGGCAGTACGCGGATATGCTGCAAGATACCGATCAGCACCGAGATAAACACAATCGGCATCAGCACCAGCAAGAAGAAGCTGAACTCGCCTTTATTCAGCAGGCCGCCGAACACAAAGTTGGTTCCGTCACCGGCGTACTCCAGCAGTTTGTTAAAGACGTCCGACAGCCCAGTGACGAGGCTCAAGCCGACTGAAGAGTGCAGCAAGAAGTAGGACAGGAACAGCTCGATGACGATGAGCTGCGCGATGTAACGCAGTTTTATCTTCTTACGATCCTTGCTCGCCAGCAGAGCCAAGGCGAAGACCACAACAAGTCCTAGAACAAAATGAATAATTTTCATACATGAAATACCGAGTCGGCTCACAAAACGAGAAGCAAGATACTGGATTGTCGAATTTATAGTTTGAAGTGTATTACAAAAATACGAATGCTTACATTTGAATGGCGTTAGCTCACGGACAAAGGCTATTCAAGCGGTGAAAAATAGCGCTTAACTGGGAAAGTTTGGCCAGATATCTGGCAATTTTATCGATCCGTGATGGCCGAATGCGTTTCACGCTCGGCTTGAGCTTGAGTTGAATGCGGTATGACGGCTCAAGGTCACAAACAAAAACGCCCGGCTCGCAACGGCAATGCGAGTCGGGCGTCATCGTATATTGAGCTAATGCTTAGCGTATTAGCCGAACAGGACAAACAGCTGGTGAGCACTGATCCCGGCCACCAAACCACCCACGGTGTGTGCGGCAATGGCGCGAGAAGTCAGCGAGCGATAGCCCAGCGCATCCAGCATCGC
This sequence comes from Plesiomonas sp. ZOR0011, assembly GCF_000800945.1. NCBI lineage: Bacteria > Pseudomonadati > Pseudomonadota > Gammaproteobacteria > Enterobacterales > Enterobacteriaceae > Plesiomonas > Plesiomonas sp. ZOR0011. Next base: position 1,244 of record NZ_JRKB01000054.1, on the reverse strand, counting down.
GGTATGGGTGCTGAGAAAACCACTCCAACACATCCCCATCGCAGTGAAGACCGCAATTTCATTACCAGTGATCAGCCCTTTGCTGATAAACGGCGGCACCAGTGACATAGCCGCGCCCACCGCGCCGAGCGAGGTTGCCGGGAAGGCCACTAATTCTGGGTGCTTAAAGCCAAACAGGAAATCAAACACAAAACCTGCTTTAGCCGCCAGAGCTGGCAGCAGCGCCACCCCTTGGAAGGCTGCGCCGGTGTAGCCTTCAGGCCCTGGGCCAAAGGTCAGCAGCATCACAAAGGTGCTGATGATCAACACCCCTGGGATCACCGCCATGCCAAGCTCGACCCCGGATTTACCGCCATCCAGCAGCGAGTTCAAAATACGCAGCCATACTGGCGTATTCTCGCTGTTTTCTTCATGGCTTACCTGAAACTGCTCCAACTCGGAGGCTTCTGGCTGCTGGCAGTCTAACGGCTCATCACCGACCAGTGGGCGCACCATGCGCTGCATTAAGCGGGTGGTTACGACGGAGCCAATCAGCGCACCGGCCAGACCGAGCAGGGCGGCACGCACCGTATTGTGCTCAGGGCCTAACTGCAGAGTGGCCATAAAGGTCACCACAATCAGCCCCATGCCAAAGGCGGTACCGAAGTTGGTCAGCGAGATCAGCTGCCACGGGCGCAGGCCACGACGAAAACGCGCGTCTTTGGCTAAGCTAATCACCGCCGGGTTATCGGAGAAAAAGGTCATCAGACCGGCCAGCGCACAGCGCCCCGGCAGACGATAGATTGGGCGCATCAATGGCGCTAGCAGCACTTCCAGCAAGCGGATCACGCCGAACTCGCTCAGCAGTTGGCTTAATGCGCCAGAAAGTACCGTGATCCCCATAATGAACAGCACGGTATTGAGCAGCAGTTGGTGGGCGGTGTTGAAAATGGTGTTCACCATGGCCGACAGCCCCATCTGGTTACCCAGATAGCTGAATAATACGCCGAGAATAGATAAGACTAATACCGGTTCAACCCACTGTTTTATTCTTAATTTTTGAAGGATTTTGCTGTCGTCGGGTATTTGCGTAGTCATATCACATCTCTGGTTGATTTTAAGGCGGGAAGGATAACGCTTTCGCAGGGCTGGCGGCAACCAATAGACGCAACAAAAAAGCCCCGCTCAATGAGCAGGGCTTTCGAATTTGGCTCCTCTGACTGGACTCGAACCAGTGACATACGGATTAACAGTCCGCCGTTCTA
>NZ_JRKB01000053.1:0-751 GCF_000800945.1 Plesiomonas sp. ZOR0011 | reverse complement strand
ATGGGGGGGATCTTTAAGTCCGATTCGGGTTTCGCCACTCTTGATTTGAGCACCGGAAAACACCTGTTTTCTGTGACGCTCGTCAGGAGGGCGGAGCCTTTGGAAAAAAGCACCTGTCGTGCCGTCCCTTCGTCTTTCCTTACACCGCTTTTCGGCTCTTCCAAAACATCAAAAAAAACTTATTGGGCGCGGAGCGCATCTTTCCGTTCCGTTGATCGGACAGCGTGATTGTGAGTAAAGCTGAGGTCAGCTTTGCTGTCCTAGCTTTTCCACATGAACGCTTACTCTATTTTCTTTCTTTGTCGAAATTTTGTTTCCCTTATTTCCCACTCGTTTTTTGATGTTTTTTTTAGGGTTATCTCAAAAGTGTCCCTTTTTGTCCTTTTTTGCGCATTCTTCGACCTCCGCGAGCTTAAAAGTGTCCCTTTCTGTCCCATTTTGTCCCTTTTTGTCCCTTTTTGTCCCGTCGATCAATAACGCTTGTTAGAGCAAGGCACGACACCGACCGTACACAAAAATAATCGGGTGATTATTTTCGAATACGGTCGACGTGCAAAAGGGAATATCCCTTTTAAACCCTGTGCGGTTCTACGAACCTGAAAGCCGAAAGCCCAAAGCAAGATCAACAAAGGGACAAGGTATGTTTTGTTGAACCGCCACCCCGTGACGACTCCTCAAAACTCTCCCTGGTCAGGGCTGCACCCCGACACCCCGCCGGCACTTCACGGTCACGCAAAACATTTGCGTACCC
>NZ_JRKB01000052.1:0-62541 GCF_000800945.1 Plesiomonas sp. ZOR0011 | reverse complement strand
AGGACGCGCATTATTCCGCTTTCCTGTTGTGCCGTCAAGCATTTTTTATCATGCTCAACTGCGTTGTTTCGTTGACTACCGGCCACTGTGATTTGCATCACTGCTGCCGTGTCAGTGGGGTCGCATTATAGGGTCGCGCCGCGAAAGCGCAAGCGTTTTTTGCTATAAAAAACGCTGAAATTACAATAAATAATGGCAACCCAACTTAAGCACTGAATACTCACATTTAATGCACAGGATACCCAGAAAACCCTGTGGATAACCAAGAATCGAATATGAAAATATAGAGGGAAACGCTCGGATCTTCGCTCTGTGACACCTGATGAGCCGGATGCACTCGTCAGAACCGCACAATTAGCCACGCTCCAGCTTAATGGCTTATAGCTATAAAAAAGGCCGCGTGATCCGCGGCCTTGTTAGTTCTACTTAAGTTCGGCTTATGGGCGTCTAGCCTCAGCGTGTCTGCTATCTATATAGAACTATATAGATGACGGCAAACAACCGGTAGCCTATTACGCGTAAACAGGGAAGCGGGCACAGATATCCAGTACCTGACCTTTCACACGCTCGATGGTTGCTTCATTATTGATGTCATCCAGCACATCACACATCCAACCCGCCAGCAGTGCCGCTTCTTCTTCTTTAAAGCCACGACGAGAAATAGCTGGAGAGCCAATTCGGATCCCCGACGTCACAAACGGACTGCGTGGATCGTTCGGTACGCTGTTTTTGTTCACGGTGATATTGGCTCGGCCCAGTGCCGCATCCGCATCTTTACCGGTGATATCTTTATCAATCAGATCCAGCAAGAACAGGTGGTTCTCAGTGCCATTAGAAACAACTTTGTAGCCGCGTTTCTGGAATACATCCACCATCGCCTGTGCATTACGCACGATTTGGAACTGCAGCGCTTTAAACTCCGGCTCCATCGCTTCTTTAAATGCTACGGCTTTTGCTGCAATCACATGCATCAGTGGGCCACCTTGGCCACCAGGGAACACGGCAGAGTTCAGCTTCTTATACAGATCTTCATCACCGGCAGCCGACAAAATCAAGCCACCACGAGGACCGGCCAGAGTCTTGTGCGTGGTAGTCGTCACCACGTGAGCGTGAGGTACTGGATTTGGATAGGCACCGGCGGCCACTAAGCCTGCAACGTGCGCCATATCCACAAACAGGTAAGCCCCTACGCTGTCAGCAATTTCACGCAGACGCGCCCAATCCACCAGACGGGAGTAGGCAGAAAAACCACCGATGATCATCTTCGGCTTGTGCTCTTGGGCCTGACGCGCCACATCATCATAATCAATGCGACCGTGCTCATCGATGCCGTAAGGCACGATGTTGTACAGTTTACCGGAGAAGTTAACCGGTGAGCCGTGAGTCAGGTGACCACCGTGCGCCAAGCTCATGCCCAGAACGGTATCGCCCGGGTTTAGCAGCGCCATATACACCGCAGAGTTAGCCTGTGAACCGGAGTGTGGCTGCACGTTAGCGTAATCAGCACCAAACAGCGCCTTCGCGCGATCAATAGCCAACTGCTCAACAATATCCACATACTCGCAACCGCCGTAGTAGCGCTTGCCCGGATAGCCTTCCGCGTATTTGTTGGTCAGCTGGGAGCCCTGAGCCTGCATAACGCGCGGGCTGGTATAGTTCTCTGACGCAATCAGCTCAATATGCTCTTCCTGACGCACAACTTCCTGCTGCATGGCCTGCCATAAGTCAGCATCGTAGTCGGCAATGTTCATGTCTCGTTTTAACATCTGCATCTCCTGATAACCTGAGCTAAGTCGCGGGATAAAACGGGCTGTCACCGGCGCTCCCGTGGGTCTGCGCCAAGTTTAATGCTTTTACCGAGGGACTGATAGTCCCTGCGGCAATTTTAACGCAAACGATTGCCAATCTAATTTGCAACAACCGCGACAGCTGAAAACAAAAACGGTGCCCGCGGCACCGTTTTGTGAATAACCTGATTCAAATGGCTTCTTCGTCTTGTTCACCGGTACGAATGCGGATCACACGCGCAACGTCATACACGAAGATTTTGCCGTCACCGATTTTACCGGTTTGCGCCGTTTGCATGATGGTATCGACACAGGTATCGACAATCTCATCGGCCACCACCATTTCAATTTTCACTTTGGGCAGAAAATCGACCATATACTCGGCACCGCGGTATAACTCGGTATGCCCTTTCTGGCGACCAAAGCCTTTCACTTCGGTCACCGTCATGCCGGTGATCCCGACTTCCGCCAGCGCTTCTCGGACATCATCCAGCTTGAACGGTTTGATGATTGCGTCAATTTTCTTCATGGCAGTTCCTTACCAGTTTACACGACCAAAGCCGGACGTTATTGGATAACGCCGATCCTTGCCAAAATTACGGGCGGTGATCCGCGGCCCTACCGCGGCTTGACGGCGCTTGTATTCGTTGATATCCACCAAACGGATGACCTTACGCACCACTTCTTCCTCGAATCCCATCGCCACCAGATCGGCCACCGATTTATCCTGCTCGACATAGGCGTGCAAAATCGCATCCAAAATGTCATACGGCGGTAAGCTGTCTTGGTCGACCTGATCCGGTGCCAGCTCTGCTGATGGCGGACGGTCAATGACTCGCTGCGGGATCACGTACGAGAGCGTATTACGGTATTCGGATAATTGGAAGACCAAGGTTTTCGGCACGTCTTTCAACACATCGAAGCCACCGGCCATATCACCGTACAAGGTGGCATAACCCACCGCCATCTCACTCTTGTTACCGGTGGTCAGCACCAAACGGCGACGCTTGTTCGACAGCGCCATCAGCATCACGCCACGGCAACGGGCCTGCAAGTTCTCTTCGGTGGTATCTCGCTCGGTGCCGGCAAACATCGGTGCTAACTGCTGCATAAACGCATCAAACATCGGTTCGATAGAGACGATATCAAACTCGATACCTAGCAGATCAGCTTCTTCCTTGGCATCGGCGATACTGATATCGGCGGTATAGCGAAACGGCATCATGACCGCCTGCACTTTATCCGCGCCCAACGCATCCACGGCAATCGCCAGAGTTAAGGCCGAATCAATACCGCCCGATAAGCCCAGCACTGCGCCTTGGAAACCATTTTTGGTGACATAATCGCGCACGGCCAACACTAACGCCTGATAGGTTTGTGCCAGCAAACCTTGCGTTGCAGCAGGTTGTGCCATCGGGGTGATCGTCAACGCATCCTGCTGTTTGTGCAATGACACCCGCTCAACCTGCTCGGCAAACGCCGCCAGCCGATGCGTCATCTCACCTTGTGCGTTGAACACTTTCGAACAGCCATCAAACACCAGCTCATCTTGCCCACCGATTTGGTTCAGATACAGCAGTGGCAAGCCGGTACGGCGGCAATGCCCTTCCAGCAGACGTTGGCGGACTTGCGGCTTTTCTTGGTCGTACGGCGAGGCGTTGATGGAAACAATCACCTCAGCACCGGCAGCATGCAGGGCATCGACCGGCGCATCAAACCACAGGTCTTCACAAATCAGCAGCCCCAGACGGACACCGTTGAGCTCCAACAGCGCATTTTTATCGCCCGCGCTAAAGTAACGCAGCTCATCAAATACGCCGTAGTTGGGTAATTTTTGCTTGTAGTAACGGATCAGCAAACGGCCTTCGGCATACACAGACAGCGCATTGTATAACTCCCCGTCTTCCGGCCACGGATGCCCCACCAGCACGGCAGTCTTGTGTGACACCTGCGCAATCAGATCCAATTGGGCATTCACGCGCACCATCAAATCAGGACGCAGCAGCAAATCTTCGGGTGGATAGCCGGTTAACGCCAATTCAGGGAACACCACCAGATCGGCGCCGGCATCTGCCTGCTCACGCGTGGTAGTAATGATTTTTTGCGCATTGCCTTCAATATCGCCGACCAGCATATTCAGCTGTGCCAGAGCGACTGTCAGCGAACCGGTAACAGGCCCTTTCGTCATGACAAATCCAACTTATCCGTAACTAACTTCATACAGAGTTGTCTGCCGCCCAGTGATAGCCACAGACACAATAACGTGTTGCACACGATAATAAGATGCAACAACGACCGATACCATCCCCGCCAATGTTCTCCGCCGTTTTTCTACGCTCGGACACGTTGGCCAGAAACCGGATCAGTTATCCTTAAAATCGTTCGGGTCTAGCTCGTGACGCCCCAGCAGTTTATAAAATTCCGTGCGATTGCGTCCCGCCATACGCGCGGCTTGCGTCACGTTACCTTTGGCAATGTGCAGCAATTTGCGCAGATAATGCAATTCAAAATGGCTGCGCGCATCAGCAAAGGTGGGTAGTGCGGTATTTTCCCCTTCCAACGCCTGTGCGACCAGAGCCTCGTTGATCACCGGCGCAGTGGTCAATGCCACACACTGCTCAATCACGTTCACTAATTGCCGCACATTCCCCGGCCACTCAGCGGCCATCAGCTGCTTGAGTGCTTCTTTGGAAAACGCGCGCACAAAGGGTTTATTACGCTCAGCGGCATGGCGCAAAATGTGATCGGCGAGGAGAGGGATATCATCGGCACGCTCATTCAGCGCCGGTAGCTTGAGGTTAACCACATTCAGGCGGTAGTAGAGGTCTTCACGAAACTCGCCTTGCTCCATGGCTTTGACTAAATCACGGTGCGTGGCTGACACCACCCGCACATCAATGTCGATATCGCGGTTACTGCCCAGTGGACGAACTTTCCGCTCTTGCAAGACGCGCAGCAGTTTGACCTGCAGTGCCAAAGGCATATCGCCGATTTCATCCAGAAACAGGGTTCCCCCCTGCGCTGCTTGGAACAGGCCCTCGCGCTGACTGACCGCGCCGGTAAACGCGCCTTTGGCATGGCCAAATAATTCAGACTCCAGCAACTGCTCCGGTAACGCGCCACAGTTAATGGCAATAAACGGCGCGCCGGCGCGCGGACTGGCTTTATGGATCGCCTGCGCCAACACTTCTTTACCGGTGCCGCTAGCGCCGTTAATTAGAATGCTGACATCGGACTGCGCCACCATTTTCGCCTGCTCCAGCAAACGTAACATGCCCGCATTACGGGTGATCACCCCCTCACGCCAGCGCTCATCACTGCTGGCCGGAGCATGTAACGCCAAGGCTTCATCAATGGCTTTATACAGTGCTTCTTTATCGACCGGCTTGGTCAGGAAGCTAAACACCCCCTGCCGCGTGGCGGCCACGGCATCGGGGATCGAGCCGTGGGCGGTCAGTAAAATCACCGGCATTCCGGGGATGCGCTTTTGGATTTCGCTGAACAGCGCCATGCCATCCATTTCATCCATGCGCAAATCACTGATCACGAGATCGATTTTATCGCGCTCTAAAATGCGCAGTGCTTCTTGCCCGTTCAGGGCGGTCTCTACCTGAAAGCCTTCACTGTTGAGACGCATCCCCAGCAGACGCAGCAAGCTGGGATCATCATCGACCAGCAGCAGGCTCGCTGTCTTTTTCGGTGTCATCAGCCTGAGGCTCCTTTATCTGATCTGGCGTCATCTGCTCCGGTGTCGAGGCTGGCGGCAATGGCTCATCCACCGAGGTATCTCCCACCGATGGCACGGCCAACTGCGGCAGTTTAGTGCTGTCATCTTGCTCGGGTACCGGCCGCACCGGCACCAGCTTACGTACCGACAGCTGACGCTCAATATCCATCAAACGGCGCAGCTTTTGCTCCGCATCATCCAGACGGCGATGCAACGTTTGCCGCTCGGCACGCAGCTCCGCCATCTCCATTTCCAATTGCTTCATCTCGCGCTGAGCGCGCAACCGCTCATCGGTCGCATTAATCAGCGTGACCTGTTGCTCCCGCCACAAACGCACCAGCGGTAACACGCTGGACGGCACTTGTTCACGTAAGCCACTTAAGGTATCCAGTGCGCGCCGCCGCTGCGGTAAGCTCGGGCTGTCACGCAGCTCGACCAGCGTTTTTTTCAGCTGACCATGCCATGTGGTCGTCGGCAAGCTGGCGGCAAATTCACGCCGTGATTTAAACGGGATCTGATCTGCGCACTCAGAAACGCGCAACCAATAGGCGGCCATCTGAATCTGATTGGTGTTACTGCTATTCCAGATCGCCGCACACGAGCGACGGTAAAAATCTTCATTTTCAATTGAAGGTAACACGGGCTCCATTACCCGTGCCAATGCCTGAGTCGGGCGTCCGCTGCAAGCTGTCAGCAGCGTAACCGGCACCGCCAGTGCTACTCCCAGCATCCATTTTTTCATTTTATGAGACATGTTCAGGACTTAACGGTAATTCAATACGAAAACATACTGGCGCATAATCCACCTGCACCAAATCCAGTTCGCCCTGCATCCGCCGGATACAGTCACGCGCAATACTCAAGCCTAACCCGCTGCCTTTGACGGCGCCTTTGCGCTGTCGGCTACCCTGATAAAACGGCTCAAAAATCATTTCCCGCTCCGCCAGAGGAATCGAGGTGCCGGTATTGGCGATATCAATTTGAATTCGCGACTCTTTCAGGTTCTGCCGGCTACTGATCCAGATAGTGCCGGACTCCCCACCATAGTGCACCGCATTGGAGTACAGGTTATCCAGCACCCGACTGAGCAAGGTGGGCTCCGCCATGCAGTGACTAAAGGCCAGATCCAGATGGGTGCGCATGTTCTTCGCTTTGGCCGGCAAGCTATTGGCCACCATCACCTGCTCCAGTAACGGCAGCAGCACCACATCCTGCATCTGCACCGGGGTATTGGCAATCTGGCGGTTATAATCCAGTAACTGCTCAATCAACTGCTGCAAGTGCCGACTGCTGGAGTCCAAAATGGTGACAATCTCTTTTTGCGATTCGGTGAGCGGCCCAGCAATCTCATCCGCCAGCAAATCCGTACCTTCACGCATACTGGCCAACGGGGTTTTTAGCTCATGCGAAATATGACGCAAAAACTCGTGACGTTGCGATTCTAACCAGCTCAAGCGCTCACTGAGCCACACCACGCGCTGGGCGATCGATTTTAACTCGCGCGGCCCTCGCAGCCCGGAGATATCGACAATCTTATGCCCTTCCCCGAGACGATTAATCATGTGCTGGATACTTTTCACCGGCCCGATAATCATGCGGGTAAACAGCAACACCAGCACCAGACTGACCACAAACACGCTTAACGCCTGCCAGCCAAAATAGCGCCCCCGATCGGCAATAGTCTGCTGTAACTGCTCACCGCGTGAATAGATGATGTTACGGGTGGTCTCCAGCATCTGGGTATTGCTGCGCGCAAACTGCTCCAAAAGCGACAACGCTTCTGGCGTCAATCCTTCATTATTACACAGCGGCACCGCCAGCGCCTGCAGCTGGGTATGCAAATCCGCATAGTTGATTTTTTCCGGCAACGCGCGGGCATGTAAGGTCAGCTGACGCAGGTATTGCTTGCGCTGATTTTGGTACAAATTTGCAAAGGTCTTATCACCAAACACACAGTACTGACGGTAGCTGCGCTCCATCTCTAGCGCGATATTACTCATCACCTCCGAGCGCCGCGCATCAGCCAACGTAGAGCGGTTGAGCTGCTCGGCTTGTTCACTGAGGTTATCGAGCCCCCGATAAGCCTGATAGGCCAACAGCAGCAATGGCAGCAGCACCAGCACAAAGGCCAGCAAAACCAATTGCCGCAAAGAACGGGGTGAAAAGCGCATAAAGGTCATAATGGTGAATAATAGATAGAAGAATGCTACCTGAGCTCAGGCGCAGAGAAAAGATACAAACGCGATTCTTGCCCGAGGATGAGCAAGATCTGAGCGCTTGCGAGCGACAGAAAGAAGATAAAGTGACGGGTGACCGGGGTTTCCCCCGGTACGTCCCGGACCAGTCTGCTTGCGTTACACTTAAACGGGCAGAGCGGCTGTCAGGATACCAGACCGTATTTGCTACGCCTGCAGGGTGATGAAAACTGATGTTCATCGAAATCAGGCGACTGGTATCCGGCTTCTCAGCACGTACCGGATGATAAATCTCTGTTTATCGCAGTGGTACGTCGGGCGGAGTCTCACTCAACGTGGCGTCCGTAATTAGATAAGACCGTAGTCATTATCAAGGGTCAGACGTTAGACTCCATGACATTGGCATCATCCGATAAGTTTATGAAGCTAAGCTATCATAAGAAGGTGGATGAGCACTTACGACCAATATAATGCAGCTGGCGTGCCAGCCTTTAAGTAATAGAAATAAAGCATTGATTTTAAATGAATTAAAATTTAAATCGAAGCTATCAATCTCACGTTTCTCATTGGCAAAAGTATTTCTGAGCGCGGTAACCGCTAAAACTGTCGCGAAAAAACGACAGGATAAAGCACCAGACAAATATCCATTTAAAAACAACAAGATAAATGTCTCTTTTTGGCGACACAAATAAACACCCTTGTCGGCATTTCGCGACAATCAAATAAAAGCCATTAATAATCAAGCAATTAAAAAGGCGCTCTATTGAGCGCCTTCGGTTCAAAACCGGTGAAAAACCGGTCATTAGCTATACCGCGATAGCCGATTACCCCAGTTGACGACGCGCATTACGGAACATGCGCATCCACGGGCTATCTTCACCCCAGTTATCTGGATGCCAAGAATTGCTGACCGTACGGAACACCCGCTCAGGATGCGGCATCATGATAGTGACGCGACCATCCAAGTTAGTCACCGCGGTAATGCCGTTGACCGACCCGTTCGGGTTAGCAGGATAGGTAGTGGTCGGTTGCCCGGCGTTGTTCACAAAGCGCATCGCCACCAGCGCGCTTTGCTCCAGCCCATTGAGCTGCACCGTGTCGCGGAACTCCACTTGCCCTTCACCATGCGATACCGCAATTGGCATCCGTGAGCCGGCCATATCCGCCAGCAGCAGAGAAGGACTCGCCGCCACTTCCACCAAACTGAAACGCGCTTCGAAACGCTCCGAGCGGTTACGCACGAAACGTGGCCAGTTTTCAGTACCTGGGATCAGCTCATGCAAGTTGGACATCATCTGACAGCCGTTACACACCCCGAGCGCCAGCGTATCTTGACGACGGAAGAACGACTCAAATTGATCCCGCGCCTGCGCGTTGAACAAAATCGACTTCGCCCAACCTTCACCAGCGCCCAAAACGTCACCGTACGAGAAGCCGCCGCACGCCACCAGCGATTGGAACTGCTGCAAGTTGATGCGTCCGCCCAGAATATCGCTCATGTGCACATCGATGGCATCAAAACCAGCGCGATCGAACGCCGCCGCCATCTCAACATGTGAGTTCACGCCCTGCTCGCGCAGCACCGCCAACTTCGGACGCACGCCTGTGGCAATGTACGGCGCAGCAATGTCGTCTGCCGGATCGAAACTTAAACGGACATTTAGCCCCGGATCTTGCGGGTCACACTTGCCCGCAAACTCCTGATCGGCGCACTCTGGGTTATCACGACGACGCTGCATCTGCCACGTCATCTCCGCCCAGATCCCACGCAGGCGCGTGCGGGTATCTTCGATAATCACGCGGGTGCCACGGCGGATACTGAACAGATCGTCGGTCACTGGCGCGCCAATTTCGTGGGTGATATCCAGCAGGCCATGCTTGATCAGGATTTTACGCACATCGGTGATGGCGCTATCGCGCACCTGCAGCACTGCACCCAGCTCTTCACTGAACAGCACCGCCATGTTGTCATCACCCAGCGCACCAATATCCACTTCCACGCCGCAATGACCGGCAAAGGCCATCTCCGCCAGCGTAACCAGCAGACCACCATCCGAACGGTCGTGGTAGGCCAGCAGATGACGCGCCGCTACCAGCTCTTGCATCGCATTGAAGAAGGCCAGCAAACGCGCTGGATTATCCAAATCGGCCGGCTTATCGCCCAGTTGCTTATACACTTGGGCCAGCGCCGAGCCGCCAACGCGGTTACGCCCTTCGCCTAAGTCAATCAGCAGCAGGCGTGATGCGCCCAAATCAGTGCGCAGTTGTGGCGTCAGCGTGGCGCGAATATCTTCCACACGGCTAAAGGCCGAGATCACCAGCGACAGCGGCGCGGTCACAGACTGTTCTTCACCCTCTTGCTGCCAGCGGGTTTTCATCGACATCGAGTCTTTACCCACCGGAATGGTCAGACCCAGCGCCGGACACAGCTCTTCGCCCACCGCTTTCACTGCCGCATACAAACCGGCATCTTCACCCGGGTGACCGGCTGCCGCCATCCAGTTGGCGGACAGCTTGATACGCTTGATGTCACCGATGCGCGTCGCCGCGATATTGGTGATCGCTTCACCGACCGCCAGACGCGCCGAGGCGGCAAAGTCCAACAGCGCCACAGGCGCCCGCTCGCCCATCGACATAGCTTCGCCGTGATAAGTGTCAAAGCTCGCTGCGGTGACTGCGCAGTCAGCAACAGGGATCTGCCACGGGCCAACCATTTGATCGCGCGCCACCATACCGCTCACACTGCGATCGCCGATGGTGATCAGGAAAGTCTTCTCGGCGACTGCCGGCAGACGCAAGACGCGCTCCAGCGCCTCGTGCAGCGTGGCGCCGCCTAAATCGAGTTTTTTACCCTGCATCTGCAAGGTCTTCACATCGCGCAGCATCTTCGGCGCGCTACCCAACAGCACATCCATCGGTAAATCGATAGGATGATTATCAAAATGCGGGTCATACATATCCAGATGCAGCTCGGCGCAGGCCTCACCAATGACGGCGTACGGCGCACGCTCACGCTGGCACAGTGCTTCAAAGCGCGCCAGCTGATCAGGGGCTACCGCCAGCACATAACGCTCTTGCGATTCGTTACACCAGATCTCCAGCGGACTCATGCCCGGCTCATCGCTGGCAATGGCGCGCAGGTCAAAGCGACCGCCGCGGCCACCATCGTGCACCAGCTCTGGCATGGCATTCGACAGGCCACCCGCGCCCACATCATGGATAAACAGGATTGGGTTGTCGTCGCCCAGCTGCCAGCAGCGGTCGATCACTTCCTGACAGCGGCGCTCCATCTCTGGGTTATCACGCTGCACGGAAGCAAAATCCAAATCCTCTTGCGATTGGCCCGAAGTCATGGACGAAGCCGCGCCACCACCCAAACCGATATTCATTGCCGGGCCCCCCAGCACAATCAGTTTGGCGCCAATCGGAATCTCCCCTTTTTGAATATGGTTTTCTCGGATATTACCGAGGCCGCCGGCCAGCATGATCGGCTTATGATAACCTCGCACTTCCTGCCCGTTATGGCTGTTCACCTCTTCTTCGTAGGTGCGGAAGTAACCCAGCAAGGCTGGGCGGCCAAATTCGTTGTTAAACGCCGCGCCGCCCAGTGGGCCTTCAGTCATGATATCCAGCGCCGAAACGATGCGATCGGGCTTACCAAAATCGGTTTCCCACGGCTGTTCAAAGCCCGGAATGCGTAAGTTAGACACCGAGAAGCCCACTAAACCGGCTTTTGGTTTGGCGCCGCGCCCCGTGGCGCCTTCATCACGAATTTCCCCACCAGAGCCAGTAGCCGCACCTGGCCATGGCGAAATCGCGGTGGGGTGGTTGTGCGTTTCCACCTTCATCAGAATGTGGGTCGGCTCTTGATGGTATTCATAGCGACCAGTGTCCGGCTCGGCAAAGAAACGCCCCGCAACCGAGCCTTCCATCACGGCGGCATTATCTTTATACGCCGAGAAGACATACTCAGGGGTCTTCTCGAAGGTGTTTTTGATCATCTTGAACAGCGATTTTGCCTGCGGCTGATCATCGATAATCCAATCGGCATTGAAAATCTTGTGGCGGCAGTGCTCAGAGTTGGCCTGCGCGAACATATAAAGCTCAATGTCATTCGGGTTACGCTGCAGGCGAGTAAAGCTAGCCAACAGGTAATCAATTTCTTCATCGGCCAACGCCAGCCCTAGGCGCAAGTTTGCTTGCTCCAGTGCAGCGCGCCCTTCTTCCAGCACAAAGATTTGCTGTACCGGAGCGGGTTCCTGCTCACTGAACAGCACATCAGCTTGCTGCAACTCGGTAAACACACACTCCATCATGCGATCATGCAACAACGCCTTTACCGCCGCTAACTGCTCCGCGGTCAATGCATCGGCTGTCAGGTAGTAGGCAATACCGCGCTCTAAGCGGCGCACCTGCGTCAAGCCACAGTTATGCGCAATGTCGGTGGCTTTGGAGGACCATGGCGATACCGTCCCCGGACGTGGCGTTACCAGCAGCAGATAGCCCTTTGGCTCATGCTCTGGCAATGACGGGCCATAACGTAACAGGCGTGCCAGCTTGACCTGTTCATCGGTGGAAAGGGGCGCGCTCAAATGGGCGAAATGCACATACTCGGCATACACATCCTGTACTGGCAGCTGTGCATCCTGGCAGGCAGACAGTAATTTGGTCACGCGAAAAGCTGAAAGCGCTGGCGAGCCGCGCATAATTTCCATCATCGTTTAGCTCTCTTTAAGGGCGGTTTGGCTAAAAGGCCGCCGTATTATAGAGAAATTGCCGCGCCGACGAAACCGTTTGCGTCATGATTATTCCTGACTTTGTCAGTAAGAAATTCCTACAGTCAGTAACCCCCTCTTGTAATAAAAAGATTGCGTCACGGGCCTCGGTTGGAGAAAATGCCTTGGCCCAATTGAACAAAAAGTCACCAACACGTTATCACCAGTAACACTCTGTGAAGAGATAATCTATTGAAAACGCTGAATTTTAAATGGATCAGCTGTCTGTTACTTCTGGCCGTGGGATTGGCTGTATTATTACCGGGACGTAATTGGGTTTTTGACAGACGCAGCCAACTAGAACAAGTAAAAGAGCGCGGGGAGCTCCGCGTCGGCACCATCAACAGTGCCCTCTCTTATTACATCGGACCAAATGGTCCATCCGGCCTAGAGTATGAGCTCACCAAACGTTTCGCCGATTACCTCGGGGTCGAACTGCGGATTGAATCTGCCTTCAGCCTGACGGATCTGTTTCCGGCCGTAAACGAAAAACGGCTCGATATGGCAGCCGCCGGCCTGCTGTTTAATCAGGAACGCCTGTCTCAATTTCGGGTTGGCCCTTCTTACTATTCCGTATCCCAGCAGTTGGTATACCGGAAGGGAAAAGCGCGCCCGAAAAACTTAAACGATCTGAAAGGCACCTTGATGGTGGCCTCCGGCTCGGCACATGCGGCCTCACTGGCTAAGTTAACCGGCAAATTTACCAACTTAAGCTGGAAAGCCACCACCGATCTCTCTTCGGATGAATTGCTGCGCCAAGTGGCCGAAGGCTCACTGGATTACACCGTGGCTGACTCGGTGAGTATTGCGGCGCTGCAGCGCATCAAGCCCGAGCTGGCCGTCGCCTTCGATATCAGTGATGAAGAGCCGGTCGTCTGGTACATGCGTAAAAGCGATGACGACAGCCTGTACGCCGCGATGCTGGATTTCATGAGTGAGATTGTGGAAGACGGCACGCTGGCGCGTTTGGAAGAGAAGTACTTCGGTCATATCGATGAGTTTGATTATGTCGATACCCGTACTTTCTTGGCCGAAATCGAAAAAACGCTGCCGCAATACCAGAAGCTGTTCGAGCAATATGCGGGCGAGCTGGATTGGCGTTTGCTGGCGGCGGTAGCCTATCAGGAGTCGCATTGGGATCCGGATGCTACCTCACCTACCGGTGTGCGTGGTCTAATGATGTTGACCCGTCCAACTGCCGCCTCAGTGGGCGTCAGTGATCGCACCGATCCTGAGCAAAGCATTCGCGGTGGCTCCGATTATCTGGCGCGCTTGATGGATAAAATTCCAGAAAGCATTCCCGAAGACGAGCGAGCATGGTTTGCACTGGCAGCGTACAACATTGGCTTTGGTCATATGATGGATGCCCGTCGCCTGACCAAAACCCAAGGTGCGAATCCTGACTCTTGGGCGGATGTGAAGCAGCGTCTGCCAATGCTCAGTCAAAAACGCTACTACGCGCAGACTCGCTACGGTTTTGCCCGTGGCGGTGAAGCCTTCCGCTACGTGGAGAACATTCGTCGCTACATGCAAAGTTTGGTGGGCTATGATCAGGCGCAGCAGCTGGCGATTGCCGCTAAAGCCAAAGAAGTCGCGCCGCTGAACGATAACGGTGAGCCGGCGGTGATCAATACCGCGCAAGAAGCGCGTGAGCAAAACGCGCTGCAACGTGCCGAGATGAAGCAAAGCCGTCAAGAGGCGATGACCGAGCTTAAATCCCCCGGCGCAGGCTTAGTTACCGCGAAGGTGAAAGAATAACGGTGCTGCCGCACCGATGCGCGAACAGCACATAAGAACGGTAAACAAAGTAAAAAGAGGAGCGACTGCTCCTCTTTTTTTATGTCTTTTGTGTCCTATTTAAGCCATTGATTCAGGGGTCACTCACCTGCACCCAAGCTCGAATATCAGCAATATTTATAAGCTCACGTATCGGTACGCAATTCGGCTCACCAATATAACCGTAATAAATAATTCACATCTTGGTTATGCTTTTGGCCCGCGTTACTACCGGCTAATGTTAAAACTGGCATTTCACCATTTTTCCGTTACATATCCGCATATAGGCATAATTTTAGGTTAAAAAGCCGCGAAATCTGACTCTGGCAGCACATCAGACACAATTAGCATGCAATATTGTCGGGCTGATCGCATTGGAGCATTTACCTGTGCGTCATAATCTGGTAACACTGAGCGTATGAGATGGACAAGGCAGTCAGTCCAAAGAGGTGTACCATGATCCGACGTCGTAAATTGATGAACAGTAAGAAACCGGCGATTGGGGGCTCTCTGCGCCGCCTGCGCATGCAGGTGAACCGTAAGCGCAAGATCCTGTTTCGCAATCGCTTATTTACATTGATTAACCTGCAATACGATACAGCAGAAAGGATGCCAGAGCAGGTTTGTTGGGGACGCGTACCCGAGCCGTCTCACCACTAATTCCGCGCTATATCCGCTTTACTCCGCACCACCCTATCCCTGATTGATTATGTATCCGAAACGGCTGCGGCTAAAATCCCGCAGCCAGAGCCGGATCTGTTCTCTTACTCAACATCCTCGCCGTGCGAGCTCAATTCACGTGCAGCCTGACGCAACGCTTTTTTCTCAGCGCGACGCCGACGGAAAAATGCACTAAGCTGCGCCCCGCACTCGTCGGCTAATACGCCGCCCAGCACCTCTAACTGATGATTAAAGTGCGGTTCGCGCAGCAAATTCATCACCGAGCCCGCGGTGCCGGTTTTCAGATCGCTGGCCCCAAACACCAGTTGCCGAATTCGGCCATGCACCATCGCACCTGAACACATGGCGCAGGGCTCTAACGTCACATACAGCACGGCATCCAGCAGACGATAGTTTTGCACCACTTTGCCGCCTTGGCGGATCGCCATCATCTCCGCATGCGCCGTCGGATCATGTTGGCCGATGGAGCGATTCCAGCCTTCACCTATCACTTGGCCATCCAACACCAAGACTGCGCCGACTGGCACTTCACCTTCCGCTTCCGCTTTCGCAGCCAGCGTCATGGCATGACGCATCCAAAATTCGTGCTCCGCCTGTTGTATCACGTTACGTTCTTACCCGATGGTTAGCGTTATCTCTTGCCGCCAATTATAGACAAGCCACTCCATCCGGTCGCCTGCTTCTGCTACGTGGTTACATACAAGCATTTCATCCGCCAATGACGAATACGATGCCGACACTTCCCCATAAAAAAACGGGCTGCCAAAGCAGCCCGTTATCGAAAGGCGGTCTATCAAAGCGTATAAAACGCTTTTTTAGTTCTGGCCAACTTAACCGGCAACCGGATAGGTATAACCGGCTTGCAGACCCAGCGGCAGACCCAGCGCCCACCATGCCAGCAGGAACAAAATCCAACTGATCATAAAGGCAATGGAGTACGGCATCATGATAGACACCAGCGTACCCACCCCGGTCTCTTTCACATAACGCTGGCAATACACCACCACCAGCGGGAAGAACACCATCAGCGGCGTAATAATGTTGGTGGTAGAGTCACCAATGCGGAACGCCGCCTGCGTCAGCTCAGGAGACAGGCCCACCGCCATCAACATCGGCACCATAATTGGTGACAACAACGCCCATTTCGCGGATGCTGAGCCAATCAGGATGTTAACCATCGCCGTCAGCAGAACCATACCGATGATGGTCACTTCGCCCGGCAACGCCATCTCTTTAAGGACATTTGCCCCTGACAGTGCCAGCAGCGTACCCAGATTGGAATCACCAAACGCTTTGATGAACTGCGCACAGAAAAACGCCATCACCATGTATGAGCCCATCTTGCTCATGGTGTTGCTCATGGCATCAATCACGTCTTTGCTGGTCTTGAAAGTACCCGCTACACGGCCATATACAATCCCAGGGAAGATAAACAGCAAGAAAATCAATGGCACAATCGACTTCATCACCGGCGCAGCATAGCTGGTCAGTGAGCCATCAGCAGCGCGCAGCGGTGATGTCTCAGGCCACAGCGCTGCGGCCAACAGGCCAAGACCGGCCAGCATCGCCCAGCTAGCAGCGCGGAAACCACGGTTTTCCGCCTCGCTGTAGGAGGTCATATCTTCTGGCTCTGGCAGCGTATCGTTGAGCTTCATTTTGCTCACGCGCGGCTCAACCACTTTCTCGGTGACCCACCAGCCAACCAGCGTGATCATCAGGGAAGAGGCCATACCGAAGAACACGTTACACAGCGTGTTAACGGTGTAATCGCCATCCAGCAAACGGGCAGCAGCTTGGGTAAAACCTTGCAACAGCGCATCGTTACCACACGGGATGAAGTTTGCGGCAAATCCACCCGATACCCCGGCAAAGGCAGCGGCCAGACCAACCAGCGGATGACGACCCGCAGCGTGGAAGATAATCCCACCAATTGGGATCACCAGCACGTAACCCGCATCCGCCGCAGTGTGGCTCAGCATGGCGACAAAAATCAGCATCGGGGTCAGCATGTGACCCGGTGTTACCCGCAGCAGTTTTTTCAAACCGGTGTTGATGTAGCCTGACTGTTCAGCCACACCGACCCCCAGCATGGCCACCAGTACGATGCCCAGCGGTGCAAACGAGGTAAAGGTGGTGACCATATTGGCCAAGAAAGAGGTTAGCGCCGTACCGGTCAGCAGGTTATTGACCTGTACGGTTTCGCCATTGACAGGATTAACCAGATCAAAGGTCACCTGTGACAGCAGTGCTGACACGCCCCACACCAGCAGCAAGGCGTACAAAAACATCATGGCTGGATCAGGCAGTTTGTTACCCGCACGTTCAACCGCGTTTAAAAAACGGGTCATCATTGTGGGCGAAGGGAGTTGTGCTTGTTGTTCACTCATACGCGTCCTGCATTTGTTATTTGAAGATGAAAAAACAGGTCATTTTAGCACGCAAAAGTGTATCTTGATGTTACTGCAGTCAAAACAATTGGATTCTAAAAAAATGACCGCACAAATCGCTAACAAAGCAATCTGATACGGCCACATCCCATTAATCAATATATCTATTTGATTTTTAATAATTAAAATTATTTTCTATTCACTCACTTACTTTTCTAGTAAGAACCACGTGATATCATCTTGCGGAGCCCAATTATCTCGTTTGTAGACGAAACCATAATCCACCAGCTTCATTCCATACTTCTCAATTAAATCCCCAGCAAAATCACGCTTAAACAAACGATCTGCATGTCCCCGATACATAATTGCAGTAGGGGCTGGGTTATAATATTCGGCAACTAATACATAACGGCGGCTGTTATTCACTAGATTGCGGTAAACATTATCCAGCTGATCTGGATTAATATGGATCAACACTCCCGCAGTAAATGTCAAATCAACAGGCTCATCTTGGATCTCATCCAAAATAGTTCCGCAAGTGATCTGTGCTACGTCTAACTGACGAGCTTGCTCCGCTGCCACAGGATTAATTTCGATGCCGCTCAATGCCAGACTTGGCTGCATGCGCTTAAGTGCCAATAAATTCAATCCGATGTTACAGCCCAGCTCGCGTACTGAACGTACACTGTGTGCACTACGCAGCATCTGCGACCACATTGCTACCTTCGAATATAACAATGCTTCAGACTCATTTCGTCCAATATAGTTATCGCCAAACTCACCCGCCCAGAATTGCTCTTGTTCAGTTTGATAGCTCATTCCATCCCCGATCGATAATTTGATTTGTTTTACGGCACATGACCTATGGTGATTTCATGCCGCTAAATGTCACTAATTCTCTAGCCAATGACGCACGTAACGCACCTATTGCTGCGAATTTTACATGATTCTCTCTTGCATGCCTTCCATCATCAGGCGGATAAAACATCCAGATCATTAAACCTCCCGCCAACTTTTCTCAGTACAAAAAAGCCCCGCAGTGCGGGGCTAACATGACGAAGCAAGATAAATCGATATACGCTGACCGCCGATACAGCTAAAGCGGTCAGTGAGGAAGGATTATTCCCACTCGATAGTTGCCGGCGGCTTACCAGAAACATCGTAAACAACGCGGGAAATACCGTTGATTTCGTTGATGATTCGGTTAGACACTTTGCCCAACAGCTCATACGGCAGGTGCGCCCAATGGGCGGTCATAAAGTCGATGGTTTCTACCGCGCGCAGGGAGACCACCCAGTCATACTTGCGGCCATCGCCCATCACCCCAACCGAACGCACAGGCAGGAAGACCACGAAGGCTTGGCTAACTTTGTCGTACCAGTTGGCTTTATGCAGCTCTTCGATAAAGATTGCATCGGCACGGCGCAGGATATCGCAGTACTCTTTCTTCACTTCACCCAGTACGCGAACCCCCAAACCTGGACCTGGGAACGGATGACGGTACAGCATGTTGTACGGAAGACCCAGCTCCAGACCAATACGACGAACTTCGTCTTTGAACAGCTCTTTGAGCGGCTCAACCAGACCCAGCGCCATCTCTTCTGGCAACCCACCTACGTTGTGGTGAGATTTGATCACGTGCGCCTTACCGGTCGCGGAGGCAGCGGACTCAATCACATCAGGGTAGATAGTGCCTTGCGCCAGCCACTTCACGTTGCTGAGCTTACCGGCTTCCTCGTCGAACACTTCCACGAACACGCGACCGATAGTCTTACGCTTTTGCTCTGGATCTTGAATACCGGCCAGTGCGGTCAAGAAGCGCTCTTCGGCTTCCACACGAATAATGTTCAGGCCAAACTGATCGCCGAACATGTTCATCACTTGATCCGCTTCGTTCAAACGCAGCAGACCGTTGTCGACGAACACACAAGTCAGACGCTTACCGATCGCGCGGTGCAGCAGCATAGCGGTTACGGAAGAATCCACACCACCGGACAGACCTAAGATCACCTCATCATCGCCCACTTGCTCGCGGATCCGAGCCACCGCGTCATCGATGATAGTAGCTGGCGTCCACAGCGCTTCACAGCCACAGATCTCCAGTACAAAGTTCTCCAGCATGCGCTTACCCTGATGGGTATGGGTCACTTCTGGGTGGAACTGAACACCGTAAAAACGTTTTTCTTCGTTAGCCATCGCCGCAAACGGACAGGTATCCGTTACCGCAATAGTGCTGAAATCAGAAGGAATCGCTGTCACTTTATCGCCGTGACTCATCCACACATCCAGCAGTGGTTTGCCTTCGGCATTCACGCTGTCTTGTGCGCCAGCAAACAGACGGCTGTTACCCAGCACTTCCACGCTAGCATAGCCAAATTCGCGCTCGTCAGAAGAGTGCACCATGCCGCCTAACTGCATCGCCATGGTCTGCATGCCATAGCACACGCCCAGTACCGGTACACCGGCGTTGAACACATATTCTGGCGCACGTGGACTGCCTTGCTCGGTAGTACTTTCTGGGCCACCAGAGAGGATAATACCGTTCGGGTTAAAGCTGCGGATCTGCTCTTCAGTGACATCCCAGGCCCACAATTCACAATATACGCCAATCTCACGGATACGGCGGGCAATCAGTTGGGTGTACTGAGAACCAAAATCGAGGATCAGAATACGGTGGTCGTGAATATTTTTGCTCATCGGTCACTCTGTTTTGAATTAACGGCGAAAAAGGTTACTGCAGCGGCGGGATTCATACGCCGCCGCTGCAAGCATACAGGCGGCTAATCAGCCCATACGGTAGTTCGGCGACTCTTTAGTGATGGTGACATCGTGTACGTGGCTTTCTTTCATGCCCGCACCGGTGATGCGCACAAACTCGGCCTTGGTGCGCAGATCTTCGATGGTGGCGCTACCGGTCAAGCCCATGCAAGAGCGCAGACCGCCCATTTGCTGGTGCACGATCTCTTTGAGTTTGCCTTTGTAAGCGATACGGCCTTCGATACCTTCTGGTACCAGCTTGTCGGCAGCGTTGTCGCTTTGGAAGTAACGGTCAGACGAGCCTTTTGACATCGCACCCAATGAACCCATACCGCGGTAGGATTTGAATGCGCGGCCTTGATACAGCTCGATTTCACCTGGAGATTCTTCGGTACCGGCCAGCATCGAGCCAACCATCACGCAAGAAGCGCCTGCCGCAATGGCTTTAGCGATATCACCAGAGAAACGAATACCACCATCGGCAATCACAGGAATGCCCAGCGGTGCCAGCGCGGCAGCAGCATCAGATACTGCGGTAATTTGCGGTACGCCCACGCCAGTTACGATACGAGTGGTACAGATAGAGCCTGGGCCGATGCCCACTTTCACGGCGCTGCAACCGGCTTCGGCCAGTGCCAATGCACCGGCTGCGGTAGCGACGTTACCGCCGATGATTTGCAGATCAGGATATTTAGCGCGGGTTTCACGGATACGTTGCAATACGCCTTCAGAGTGACCGTGCGAGGAGTCAATCAGCAGCACATCGATACCGGCTTCCACCAGCGCATCGATACGCTCTTCATTGCCCGCGCCCGCACCTACGGCTGCGCCTACACGCAGGCGGCCCAGTTCGTCTTTACAAGCATTCGGCTTACGCTCGGCTTTTTGGAAGTCTTTTACTGTGATCATGCCTTTGAGGCGGAAGCTGCGATCCACCACCAGCACTTTTTCCACGCGACGCTCGTGCATCAGCGCCAGTACGTCGGTACGTGGCGCGCCTTCCAGCACAGTCACCATACGTGGTTTTGGTGTCATCACCTTGGTTACAGGCTGATCCAAGTCAGTCACAAAGCGCACATCACGCCCAGTGATGATCCCCACCAGCTCCAGCTCATCGGTCACGACTGGGTAACCGGCAAAGCCGTTCTTCTCGGTCAGCGCCAGCACTTCGCGAATAGTGGTGGTCGGCTTCACGGTCACCGGATCGCTCACCACCCCACTTTCATATTTTTTCACTTTGCGGACTTCTTCAGCCTGACGCTCGATAGGCATATTCTTGTGAATAAAGCCCAGACCGCCTTCCTGTGCCAGCGCAATAGCCAGATCCGCTTCGGTCACGGTATCCATAGCAGCAGACAGCATCGGAATGTTCAGGCGAATGGTTTTAGTGAGCTGAGTGCTCAAGTTCGCAGTGTTTGGTAAGACAGTAGAATGGGCAGGAACGAGCAGAACGTCGTCAAAGGTCAAAGCTTCTTTTGCGATTCTTAACATTGCAATATCTCACCAGGGAAAGTGGAAGTTCAAAGTTCGATAAAATATTGCCGTCGCATTATACATGACGTAAACGATTAGCCAAACGTTTTTTCGCTTTGCTGCTTGCGTTTTTGTCTAGGTAACGTACTATCGATTGATCACCATCATTCTTCAGCCGGTAATCTGCGCGGAGCTGTTTTGCAAGAAAACCGTCCTATCTTCACTGTCTCTCGCCTCAATCAGGCGGTACGTTTACTCCTCGAAAGCCAACTGACACAAATCTGGATCAGCGGGGAAATCTCCAACCTTTCGATGCCCGTTTCTGGCCATTGGTACTTCACGCTCAAAGACCTGCAAGCACAAGTCCGCTGCGCCATGTTCCGTACCAGCAATCGCAAAGTGACCTTTCGGCCGCAAAACGGTCAGCAAGTGTTGGTTCGGGCGAATGTCACCCTGTATGAGCCACGTGGCGATTATCAGCTGGTCGTGGAAGGCATGCAGGCCGATGGGGCCGGTGATTTACAGCAGCAGTTTGAGCAGTTGAAGATGCAGCTGGCGGCTGAAGGATTATTTGCCCAAAGCGCTAAAAAGCCGCTGCCCGAGCATCCCAAGCAAGTAGGGATCATCACCTCCGCCAGTGGTGCCGCCTTACAAGATATGTTGCAAATCTTGCAGCGCCGCGATCCGATGCTGCCAGTAGTGATTTATCCGGTGATGGTGCAAGGTAACGAGGCGCCGGCACAAATTATCCGAGCGCTTACGCTAGCGAATGCCCGACGGGAGAGTGATGTGCTGATTGTTGGGCGCGGCGGTGGTGCACTGGAAGATTTGCTGGCGTTTAACAACGAAGCGGTTGCACGGGCAATTTTTGCCAGCCAACTACCGGTGATCAGCGCCGTCGGCCATGAAACCGATGTTACGATTGCCGATTTTGTTGCCGACCTGCGCGCGCCAACGCCGTCCGCCGCCGCTGAATTGGTCAGTCGCGACCAGCAAGCGCTGCTCACGCGCCTAAGCCAGAGCCAGCATCGCTTACAACAAGCTGCGATACGCCAGCTACAGCGCCAGCAGCAGCATCTGGAGCGCTTACAGCACCGTTTACTACGCCAACACCCACAAGCGCGTCTACAGCGCCAGCAGATGCAGCTGGATGATTTACAGCATCGCCTACAGCAGGCCACAGAGCGACTGTTGCAACGTCAGCAGCAGCGTACCGATAGCCTGTTACATCGGCTGCATACCCAAACGCCGCGCCAGCGTATCGATCGCAGCCAGCAACAGCTCGATCAGCTCACGGCTCGCCTGTCACAGCAAACGCAACACCTGCTGCGCCAGCGTGGGCAGGCCTTGGGCCTACTCGGTGCGCGTCTGCAGGCCGTCAGCCCACTGGCGACGCTGGCTCGTGGCTATGCAGTGGTGCAAGACGAACAGCGCCAGCTCATCACCTCGGTGCAGCAAGTGCAGGCCGGAGATAGCCTGCAAATTCGTCTTAGCGACGGCGTGGTGCACAGCCGCGTCGAGCGTACCCGCGAGTAATCTGCGGTATACGCTTATTCAGCGGCTTGAAAATAAAACTGCAATGTCTGCCGTGAGCGTGGCACATTGCAGTGATTACAAAAATAACTCTCAGCGCCACACGCCGCTAAACGCTGCAGCGGTTGTCCGCACTCAGGGCAATCAGCCAACCGGATAAAACTCTCGCCGCATTCTGGGCAGTGATAATGCCCTTTGCTCCACACTAACTCGCCCGCACAGTGTGGACAGCTGTTTTCACCGCCATTTGGCATATCGCTTTGCGTATCACTCATCGCTGACTCCTGATATTTCCATTTCGATTACGGTACTTTCTGTACGGGTGCTGTGCTGGTAAAGCGGCACTCGATGCCAGTGCGCCTTTGCCGCATCGTGAGTTCAGTATACCCAAAATGCAACACGGGAGCCCAAAGGCTCCCGTGATAGTGCAACAAGCAAGATCCAACTTTCGCTAGACGAAAATCAGTTCTTCGCTTTTTTGATGAATTTCAGCAGACGCTTACGCTTGTGCATCTGGCTCACACTCAGCAAGTTACGCTTCTGACCAAACGGGTTCGACGTCTCTTGGAATTGAATGCGGATCGGCGTCCCCATGATCTTCAAGGAACGACGATAGTAGTTCATCAGGTAACGCTTGTAAGACTCCGGCAAGTCTTTGAGCTGGTTACCGTGGATCACGATGATCGGTGGGTTGTGACCACCGGTGTGCGCATATTTGAGCTTAATACGACGACCATTCACCATTGGTGGCTGGTGATCTTGGGTCGCCATCTGCATGATCCGGGTCAGCATCGCCGTGCTCACACGCTTGGTCGCCGACGAATACGCTTCTTGGATCGACTCAAACAGGTTACCCACGCCACTGCCGTGCAGGGCCGAGATGAAGTGAATACGGGCAAAGTCCACGAAGTCCAGACGACGATCCAGCTCTTCTTTGACGCGATCTTTCACCGATTGATCCAGACCATCCCACTTGTTCACCACCACGACCAGCGAACGACCGGCATTCAGCACGAAACCGAGCAATGACAAATCCTGATCGGAAATGCCCATGCGCGCATCCAGCACCAGCAGAACGACGTTAGCATCTTCGATTGCTTGCAGGGTTTTAATAACGGAGAACTTCTCCACCGTCTCGGTCACTTTACCGCGACGACGCACCCCAGCGGTATCGATCACCACGTAGTCTTGGCCATCACGCTCCATCGGGATATAGATACTGTCACGGGTAGTACCCGGCATATCGTAAACCACAACGCGATCTTCCCCCAGAATACGGTTGGTCAGCGTGGATTTACCCACGTTTGGACGACCGACCAAAGCAATCTTGATTGGACGATCATCCGGAGCCTGTTCCGCTTCGTCTTCCAGCTCTTCAGAATCGATCAGATCGCCGTTTTCATCAAACTGCAGATCTTCTGGCTCATTCCAGCCATCATCGCCTTCATCGGCCAGCTCGTCGTGCTCTTCTTCTTCCATCTCAGACACCAGCGGAGCCAGTGCCTGATCGATCAGTGCCGACACACCACGGCCATGCGCCGCAGCAATTTGATAAATCTCACCCAAACCCAGAGCGTAAAAATCGGCGCAATGCGCATCAGCATCGATACCGTCGACTTTGTTCGCGACCACCAGGGTTGGTTTTTCACGCATCCGCAGATGCTGGGCAATCGCCTGATCGGCGGTGGTCATGCCTGCACGGGCATCGACTAAAAACAGCACCACATCGGCTTCTTCAATCGCCATCAGCGATTGCTCTGCCATTTTGGTTTCCACACCGTCTTCGGTACCGTCAATACCACCGGTATCAATCACGATGAACTCATGGCCGGATAGAACCGCACGTCCATATTTGCGATCTCGGGTCAGGCCGGGAAAATCAGCAACCAACGCATCCCGCGTGCGGGTAAGACGATTGAACAGCGTGGATTTACCCACATTCGGACGTCCTACTAGAGCGACGACAGGAACCATAAAAACCTCTTATTTCTTATAGAGAAAACGGCTCCTGATCCCAAGATCAGGAGCCGTACCTCACCAATTACTACGCTTGCACTTATTTTTTCAGTGCAATCACATCACCGTTACGGGCCTGCACCAACAAGGTGTCATCGGCCACAACTGGCTCGGCATACAAACCGCTGCTGTCGACTTTGCTCTGGGCGACAAAACGGCCATCACCCAGATCCATCCAGTGCAGGTAGCCTTCGGCATCACCAACCACCAGATAACCTTCATACACCACAGGCGCAGTCACACCAC
This sequence comes from Plesiomonas sp. ZOR0011, assembly GCF_000800945.1. Classification (NCBI taxonomy): domain Bacteria; kingdom Pseudomonadati; phylum Pseudomonadota; class Gammaproteobacteria; order Enterobacterales; family Enterobacteriaceae; genus Plesiomonas; species Plesiomonas sp. ZOR0011. The sequence continues at coordinate 37,188 of NZ_JRKB01000052.1, read as the reverse complement.
GGTACTGCAGAGCATTTTGGCTCCACAGCTCAGTGCCACCGCGAATATCCACCGCCACAATGCGACCGGTGCTGTCGACCAGATACAGGGTGTTGCCATCAATGACAAAGTCATTCACGGAGCCAAAGGAGCGACGCCACAGTGGTTGACCGGAGCGCAGATCCAGCGCAGACAGCTCGCCGTTATACGCCAGTGCATATACCACATTATTCACCACAATCGGCGTGGCATCCACATCGGACAGGCGATCAATCTCAGTCGCCCCGCCCGGCTTGGCAATACGTTGCTGCCAAATCAGCTGACCTTGATCCATCATGATGGCGGTCACGCGACCACTGTCGCCGCCCACCAGCACGGCACCGTACGCTGTCACTGGGCTAGACTCGCCACGAATCGACAGAGTTGGGGTATCTAGGTTAGCCGTCCAACGGATCTGGCCATCATCGGCATTCAGGGCCTGTAGCATACCATTTGTGGTATGCACCAGCACTATATTGTCTTCTACCGCAGGACGTGACAGCACTTCGCCGCCAACACGCGCCGTCCACTTCACGCTGCCATCGTCAGCATTCAGGGCATACAGCTCGGCCTTTTCGCTGGCCACATACACTGTGCCATCAGCAGCAGTCACGCCACCGGCTAACATCGGTGAAGTGCTGCTAGAGAAGAAGCCGGATTTTTCCGCCACGCTGGTTTTCCACAGCACGTTGCCTTTTTCGGCATCCAGTGCGGCGACTTCGCCGTTGCGGGACGCAGCGTAAACCTTGCCATCCATATAAGCTGGACGCAGACGGGAGAAGAAATCACCGACGCCGTTGCCAACGGAGGTATCCCACAATTTTTCTACTTTAAACTGGTTTTCCACTACCGGCAGTGGTGACATTTTCACCACATCTTCTTCGCCGCTAAACAAAGAGCAGCCGCTCAGTAATGTTGCTGCCAGCAAGCTGGTTGCCAGCAGATGATGGCGCTTTGCCATGCCAACCTCTCTTTAATCGTATGGCCACACTAAGATGCAGCGCGCCCCACTTACGTGATGCGCGCTGAGAGCCGTCTTAGTTGGATAAGTCGTTCAGCTTCATCTGCAACATGCCTTGCAGCGTCGGGTTTGCACCGTCGGTCATGGCCTGGGTGTAGGCCGCTTTCGCGCCAGCCAGATCATGTTTGCTCAGCAGGATATCGCCACGCAGTGCCAGAGCTTGTGGTTTCCAAGCCGCAGAGGTGATTTTATCCAAAGTCGCCAGTGCGTTATCCGACTGCCCCAGCTGCTGCTGAACGCGCGCCAGACGCAGAGTGATAACTGGAGTCAGCGTGGCATCTTGAGTATTGGCCAGCGCCCACTCCAGCTGCTTGGCTGCCGCGGCGTAATTACCTTGTTCAATCTGCGCTTTGCTCAGCTCGAGCGCGGTAAACACACCATAGGAGGTATCTGGATGGGCATCAATAAACGCCTGAGCCTGCTTATCCACCGCCTGAGCTTGTGTGCTGTCGGCTGCTTTGCTGCCGTCAGCCACAGTGTTCAGACCGGTCAATACTTGCTCGTATTGTGTCGACATTGCGGTGTAGTTATTGTGCTGATGAGACTGCCAGTAACGCCAGCCATACAATCCACCTAACCCCAGTACCGCACCGATAATGACGGCGCGGCCGTTGTCCTTCCACCATTGACGAAACGCGTCAAGTTGCTGCTCTTCTGTGGTATAGATGTCCACCGATTCCATCCTCATTAATTAAAACAGTGTCGCCAATCGTGCCACCGCTGCATCCTGACTCAGGGTTTCCTGATCTGAGGTATGCAGGTTTTTCAGTACTACCTGACCGGTCGCGATTTCACTCTCGCCCAGCACCAGCGCATACTGTGCGCCCACTTTATCTGCGCGTTTGAATTGCTTTTTAAAGTTACCGCCACCGCAGTGAGTCATGATGTTCAGCTCTGGCAGCAAATCACGCAGATTTTCGGCCAGACACATTGCCGCAGTCAGTGTACCTTCTCCGGCGGAAACCACATAAATATCAACCGGATTTTTAATTTCAATGCTCTGGTTAACGGTTTGCACCAGCAGAACCAGACGCTCCAAGCCCATGGCAAAACCCACCGATGTGGTCGCGTGACCACCCAGCTGCTCAACCAGACCATCGTAGCGGCCACCGCCACACACGGTGCCTTGAGAGCCCAAGCTTTCAGTGACCCACTCGAACACGGTACGGTTGTAGTAATCCAGACCACGCACCAGACGGTTATTCAGGGTGTAAGCAATACCGGCAGCATCCAGCAGCGCACACAGACCGTTGAAGTGATCGCGCGACTCGTCATCCAGATAATCGGCCAGCTTCGGCGCATCGTTCAGCAGCGCTTGGATATCGGCATTTTTGGTATCCAGCACGCGCAGTGGGTTGGTGTACATGCGGCGCTTGCAATCTTCGTCCAGCACATCGATATGCTGCTCTAAGAACGCAATCAGCGCGGTACGGTAGTTAGCACGTGCTTCCAGAGAGCCGATCGAGTTCAGCTCCAGACGTACGTGATCGGCAATCCCCAGCTCGCGCCACAGACGGGCGGTCATCATAATCAGTTCAGCATCGATATCCGGGCCTTGCAGACCGAACACTTCAACCCCAACCTGATGGAACTGGCGATAACGACCTTTTTGCGGACGCTCGTGACGGAACATCGGGCCGATGTACCACAGGCGCTGTTCCTGATTGTACAGCAGGCCATGCTCGATACCGGCGCGAACACAGCTTGCTGTGCCTTCAGGTCGCAGGGTCAGGCTGTCGCCGTTGCGATCTTCAAAGGTGTACATCTCTTTTTCTACCACGTCGGTCACTTCACCGATCGCACGACAGAACAGCGGAGTCATCTCCACCAGAGGCATACGGATTTCACTGTACCCATAGCTCGCGACAACGCGCTTGATGGTACCTTCGATTTTTTGCCAGACCGGGGTTTCATTTGGCAGACAGTCATTCATCCCGCGGATGGCTTGGATTTGTTTGGCCACGTCACTTCTCTTTTGTAATTTGTCTGTATTCTTCGCAGAATCCGAAACTGCTCCGGCAGTCGCATCGGTGCCGACTGCCGGAGGATCCTTGCGGATTATAAATAGTTTGTTAGCGCCGATTCAATCAAGGCCGCCGCTACAGTTGTTACAGGCTGTCGGCGTTCAGATCACTCATCAATCTGATTGATGCCGATCCGGTTGCGCTCATCCATCATCGCCGCTTTGGCGCGGATTTTGGCTTCCAGCTCGTCGACCAGATTATCGTTGTCAAAACGGGTCTTTTGACGCACGCCATCCTCGTAAAAACCGCTCTTGTTGCTGCCACCGGTAACGCCCAAATCGGACACCAGCGCTTCACCAGGGCCGTTGACCACGCAACCAATAATGGATACATCCATTGGCGTGATCAGGTCTTCCAAGCGTTGCTCCAGCGCATTCACGGTGCTGATCACATCAAACTCTTGGCGTGAGCACGTCGGGCAAGCGATGAAGTTGATGCCACGCGAGCGAATACGCAGCGCTTTGAGGATATCAAAGCCCACTTTGATCTCTTCAACCGGATCGGCGGCCAGAGAAACGCGCAGCGTGTCACCGATACCTTCGGCCAGCAACATGCCCAGACCGATCGCCGATTTGACCGAGCCGCTACGTGCGCCGCCGGCTTCGGTGATCCCCAGATGCAAAGGCTGTTCAATCTGTTGTGCCAGCAGACGATACGCTTGCACCGCCAAGAATACATCCGAAGCTTTAACACTGACTTTGAAATCAGGGAAGTTCAGACGGTCGAGGATTTCGACATGGCGCAGCGCAGATTCCACCAACGCTTGCGGCGTCGGCTCACCGTATTTTTCTTGGATATCCTTCTCCAGCGAGCCGGCGTTCACGCCGATCCGAATCGGGATATTGTTATCGCGCGCGCAATCCACAACGGCACGAATACGATCTTCACGGCCAATATTGCCCGGATTGATGCGCAAACAGTCAACCCCGTACTCAGCCACTTTCAGCGCGATGCGGTAATCGAAGTGGATATCGGCCACCAGCGGTACCGTCACCTGCTGCTTGATCAGTTTAAAGGCTTCCGCCGCATCCATGGTCGGTACCGAAACCCGTACGATATCCGCCCCGACGCGCTCCAGCGCGCGGATCTGTGCCACCGTCGCATCCACATCGGTGGTACGGGTGTTGGTCATCGACTGCACGGAGATCGGCGCATTACCACCAACCGGTACATTACCCACGAAAATCTGGCGTGATTTACGCCGTTGAATTGGCGATTCCTTATGCATAACTTACTATCACTCTGTCAGGGGCAGCGTAAAGCGGGCCACCCGGCCGCTGGCGGCGTAGCGGCTCAGGTCAACCGGTTTCCCTTCGAAACTCAGGTTAACGGCGCCCGGCGCCCCAATGGTCAGACGGTAAGGCGGCGTACCGGACAAGCTCAGTTTCGCCCCTTGTTTTTGCAACCCGCTCGTCAGTTTCTGGCCAGTTGCATCTTTAATTTCTAACCAGCAATCACCGGTAAACTCCAGATTCAACGCACCCGCGGTTGCCACTTCGGCCGCCGCTTCCTCGGCTGGCGTTGTCACTGGGGCAACCGGATTACCATCGGCATTGAGCGCCACTGGCTGCCCGTTGATCTCAGCAACGGCTGGCTGCGCCGCATTGGCGGCCAGCGGTGCGGTGGAGCCTTGCGCTGTAGCTGGCGTCGCCGCGCTAGCTACGCCAGCGGTAGCCGCCAGTGGTGCGCCATTGGCATCGGTCGCTGGCGCGGTCGCCGTACCACTTACGTTATTGGCGTTGGTGGTGGCATCTTCCGGCACCGGCACTGCCGGCGTTTCGCTAATGGTTTGTGATTGTTCAGCTGGCGGCAGGGTGCTGGTCATTTTCTCCAGCTCGGCTTGCTGCGCCTGATGGTTTTGCCACCACCACAGCCCGGTCAAACTGATGACCACAAACAGCAACACCCAAGTGAACAGCATCAGCCGATTATCATGGCTGCGGCGCTCTTTTTTACTGGAGAAGCTTTGCATGTTGAGTTGTGGTGCAGGTTCTGCCGGCAGCACAGCGTTGATGGCCGCGACCATCTCCTGCTCCGGCAGGTTCACCAGTCGGGCATAGGAGCGGACATAACCACGGATAAAGGTCGGTGCCAGCTCAGAGGTCAGGGTATCCTCCTCTAACGCCCGCACGACAGAATTTTTTAAACACAAACGTTCGGCAACCTGAGCCTGTGAGTAGCCAAGTTGTTCACGTGCCTGACGCAGACGCTGTCCCGGCGTCATCGGACTTTCTGTATGTTGGGCTTCAGTATTCATTGGCTAAAAACTGCTGATAGCGTTGAGATTGAGGATATTCGCGCGCCAGTTGCTGACCGTATTGGTTCAGCGCACTGTACTGATTATTGATTTTCGCCAGACGGATATGCATCCACAGGCTGTCAGCACTGGGTGGTAACACGCGATCATAAGTGGCAAGCATAAACTGCGCCTGCGCACGATTACCTGATTTTAGTTCATTGTCAGCCAGTAACATGAGACGAGATCCCTTTGCCGGTTCATGTTTAAGCGCCCGGATCAGGTAGCCTTCAGCCTCTTGGGTTTTACCGGCTCGCATGGCACACAGCCCCATATTTTCGAGGCTATCTGCTGTCCGATAATAGTCCGGAATCGTTAATGCGGCCTTGAATTGTGTCTCAGCCTGCGCATATTTGCCTTGTGAGCACAAAAATGCACCGTAGTTATTCAGAATGTCACCGTTTTTCGGTGCTAAGCGCATGGCTTTGGTGTAATCGGTTTCGGCCTTGCTAAATTCGCCGACCCGCTGGTGATAATACGCCATTGCCATGTGAACGCGATAATCATCGGGCGCAAAGGCCTGCGCCCGTTCAAGATTTTGGCGTGCCAGTACCATTTCGCCCTGTTGCAGATAGCCCAGCCCCAGATTGATGCGTGCTTGCGCGGCATCTTCGAAGTTAATGGCTGCCCGCTCGGGAACACTACTGACACATCCCGACAGCAACACAGAAATGAACGCTGCTTGTAATACTGGTTTTAGCCTCATGCTTTCCTATCGCTACCCTGCTGTTATAACAAACAGAAATAAATCTCTGACAATCAGACCGTTTTAACGCTGATAGGTTCCCCGAGAGCCTGTTTCTTCAACACGCGCTTAGTCCGGTCGACCACTTCACCGGCCAACTGACCACAGGCGGCATCGATGTCGTCACCACGGGTTTTACGCACAATCACGGTAATGCCGTATTCCATCAATGTTTTGGAGAAACGGTCAATCCGGCTGTTCGAGCTGCGGCCATACGGCGCGCCCGGGAACGGGTTCCATGGGATCAGGTTAACTTTGCACGGGGTATCTTTCAGGCACTCGGCCAACTGATGCGCGTGCTCGATGCCATCGTTGATGTGATCCAGCATCACATACTCTACCGTGACGCGGCCCTGATTGGCATTGGATTTCTCCAGATAACGACGCACAGAAGCCAAGAATGACTCGATATTGTACTTGCGGTTAATCGGTACAATTTCGTCACGGATGGCATCGGTCGGCGCGTGCAAAGAGATCGCCAGTGCCACATCAATCATGTCGCCCAGCTTATCCAGTGCCGGAACCACCCCAGATGTAGACAGGGTAACACGGCGTTTCGACAGGCCAAATCCGAAATCATCTAACATGATCTCCATCGCAGGAATCACGTTACTGACGTTCAGTAATGGCTCGCCCATCCCCATCATCACGACGTTGGTGATAGGACGCTGACCGCTGTTCGTCGCCACCGGACCGATGGTTTTCGCGGCGCGCCATACCTGACCGATAATTTCGGAAACTCGCAGGTTACGGTTAAAACCTTGCTGCGCGGTGGAGCAGAACGTACATTCCAGCGCACAACCGACCTGAGAAGAAACGCACAAGGTCGCGCGGTCATCTTCTGGGATATACACGGTTTCTACGCGCTGATCGCCCACCGCCAGTGCCCATTTAATCGTACCGTCACTGGAGCGCTGCTCTGCAACAATCTCCGGCGCCCGGATTTCGGCGACTTCCTTGAGTTTACCGCGCAACACCTTGTTGATATTGGTCATGGCGTCGAAATCATCGCAGCCAAAGTGGTAAATCCATTTCATGACCTGATCGGCGCGGAAAGGCTTTTCGCCCAAATCGGCAAAAAACGCGCGCATCGCTTCACGGTTCAGATCAAGAAGGTTAATTTTGGTGTTGGACATGCTTGCCTCGTTATTACACGTTATGGCGTGAAAGGAAATAAGTCGCCCCTTAATACACTGGCGCAATATGCAAACTGTGCAGACAAGGGCGCGGCATTGTACAAACTTTAAGATAGGCTTTCCACTCACAGACGGCAAAGAGCAGAAACAATCTGGAAACAGAAAAGGGAGCCGTAGCTCCCTTAGGAAATAGGTTCACCTAGGCGGCGCACATTAGCGCACAGCAAAGGCGATTAGGCGCGTGGAAAAACTTCCGCTGGCGCGAAGAAATAGGCAATCTCACGCTCAGCAGATGCTGGGGCGTCAGAGCCATGCACGGCGTTACGGCTCATGCTTTCGGCATAGTTCGCGCGCAGTGTTCCGGCTTGCGCCTGAGCGGGATTGGTTGAGCCCATGATCTCACGGTGACGGCGGATAGCGTCTTCCCCTTCCAGCACTTGCACCATGATAGGGCCTGAAGTCATAAAGGAGACCAAATCATCATAAAATGGTTTGCCCTGATGCTCCGCGTAAAAACCGGCCGCTTGCTCAGAGCTCAGATGCAGCATTTTGGCCGCCACAATGCGTAAACCGGCCGCTTCAAAGCGGGAATAGATGGCACCAATCAGATTTTTGGCAACCGCATCCGGTTTGATAATCGAGAATGTACGTTCGAGAGCCATGATATGTCCTATCGTTGTTATTTTAGGGCTGTTTTACGTTTTGTTAGCGACATGCGCCGCCAGTGTTGGGTTCCGTCCTACGGGGTAAGCCATGCGCATATTGCCCCCGTTAAACACGCACATTATATAAACATTTCGTTAACCAAAACAACATAACAAAATGCCTGCGAGCGGTGTTATTGATGTGATTACGCCCCCTATGAGGGGTCAGGTCACACGTTTACTTAACCGTATCGGCTGAAGCGAACGTTCCGTCGGCCATAATCCGTGACGCCCACGTTTCACACCACGATTATCGGTCTGTTCATCGCAAAGATGAACAGACCGGAGATTCACGTCTTCGTTGTAGGCGTCGCGAATAGGTAAGTTACGAAAACTATCAGGTGCGCGTTAACAACAAGCGTGCGATGGTCGCCACCCCTTGACCTGTGGCACCCGCAGCCCACAGGCTATTGCTGCTATCAGCAAAGCTGGCGGCCAAATCGATATGCAACCATCCCTTGCCGTTTTCTGGAGCAAAGCGCGACAAAAAGCCGGCCGCGTTGGACGCACCACCAGCGCCGCCCCCTTTCACCGCCCGACTGTTGGCGGTATCGGCATAGGCGGACGGGCACATCTCTTGATGCCAAAGCTCCAATGGCAATGGCCACACCGGCTCACTGACCTCAGCCGCCACAGCTTGCGCCTGTTGCAGCAAGTCATGATCCAGCGCGAACAGGGCATTGTAGTTATCCCCCAGCGCGGTCACCGCAGCGCCGGTTAAGGTCGCCGCATCAATGATCAGTGGCGCGCCAGTCGCCGTAGCATCAATCAAGCCATCAGCCAGCACCAGACGCCCTTCAGCATCGGTATTGACCACCTCGACGCTCACCCCATTGCGATAATGCAAAATATCACCCAGCTTATAAGCATTACCGGCAATCAGGTTTTCCGCACAGCACAAGAACAACTTAACGTGACGGTTAAGACCTTGCATCAACGCCAAGCCTAAAGCGGCGGTAACAGTCGCTGCGCCGCCCATGTCGCATTTCATGTGCAGCATGCCTTCGCTGGACTTGATGCTGTAGCCGCCGGAGTCAAAGGTGATACCCTTCCCCACTAGACAAGCGGCGACCGGACCTGCGCCCGCATTAACATCGATCTCCAAAAATACCGGCGTATTGCTGCTGCCACGCCCGACACTGTGCACGCCAACATAACCTTGAGCGAGCAGATCGCCATCATCTATCCAGCGGGTATTGATAAACTGCTCGGTACAGCTGCGAATAAAGGTTTCCGCTCTCTGTGCCAGAACTGACGGCGTCATATCTTGCGGCGCCGCATTGGTCACCTCACGCAGCCAACTGACCGCTTTCATGCGCTGCTGCAAACGGGTTTGCACCGTCTGATCGCCTTGATGCCAAGTGATCTGTTGGCCGCCTTTGGCTGTGGTAAAACCATTAGCAAAGGCCCACTGCGCCGCTTCGCTCCATTGCTCACCGCACAGCTCAACGGCATTGATACCCATTGACTGTAACGCACGCGCGGCTTTTTGAATTCGGCGCAGCGAGTACTGCGGATCCACATGCAACCAGACCTGATTGTCATGCAAAGATACTGGCGCCTGCGCCGACCAAGGCGCTTCAGGCGTCTTGGTGGTTAAATAGACTGCGATCGTCATGATCACCTCCAAGGTGTTCGATTATCTGAATGTTTGCACCGAAGCGCACAACAGCCCCGCCTCATCGAGTACCGCGCAAGCGCGCGGACTCGGATGACTGCTGTGAACCGTTAATGCGTGCACCATTACGCGTGCGCAGCGTCTGCCGCACGCTTGAGCAGCAAGTTCGCCAGAGAGCGAACACCAATGCCGGTCGCCCCGACGGACCACAGATCGCTGGCGCCTTTGCGGTAAGTGGCCGCGCAGTCGATGTGCAGCCAGTTACGACGATAATCACGCACAAAGTAAGACAGGAACGCGGCAGCCGTGCTGGCGCCCGCGGTATATGGCGAGGTCGCGATATTGCACAGGTCGGCAAAGTTAGATGGCAACTGCTGGCGGTGCAGTTCGGCCAACGGCAAACGCCAGAACGCTTCTTGCTCTTCTTGCGCCGCTGTCAGCATCTGCGCGCTCAGCGCTTCATCGAAGCTGAACAGTGCGTGGTAATCGTTGCCCAGCGCAGTTTTCGCTGCGCCCGTCAGCGTCGCGCAGTCGATAATCAAACCGGCATTTTGCTGATCGGCATCCAGCAGACCATCGGCCAATACCAGACGGCCTTCGGCATCAGTATTGAGGATCTCAACAGTTTTGCCGTTACGGTAACGAATGATATCGCCCAGCTTATAGGCATTACCGCTGACCATGTTCTCGGCGCAGCACAGATACAGTTTCACCCGCTGGTTCAAACCACGGGCAATCGCCAGCCCCAGCGCACCGGTGACCAAGGCCGCACCGCCCATGTCAGATTTCATGGAGTCCATGGTGCCGCTCGGCTTGATGCTGTAACCACCGGAGTCAAAGGTGATGCCTTTACCCACCAGACACGCCAACACTGGGGCATCAGCCTGACCGCTAGGGTTGAAATCCAGCTGTAACATCGCAGGCACGCGATCGGAGCCGCGGCCCACGGTATAAATGCCGTTGTATTGCTGCTCACGCAGCTCAGAGCCGGTGATCACTTTAAAGCTCACCTTATCGCCCGCCAGCTCTTTGATAAATGCCGCAGCGCGTACCGACAATTGTTGCGGGCCTAACTCTTCAGCCGACAAGTTAATGGTATCGCGCACCCAGTCACCGCAGCGAATACGAGCATTCAGCTCACGTTGCTGCTCATCGGGCAAGGTTGGCAGCTCGGCGAAACGCTCACCTTTACTGGCGCGAAAACCTTGATGGAATGCCCAACAGGTTTCCAGATCCCAGCCATCACCAGCCAGACGCACGCGGCGGATCCCTTGGCCATCTAATTTACGCGCCGCTTTTTGTACACACTCGGTGCTATTGCCTTGCAGGTGAATGCACACACCTAAATCGCTCATGCTCAGTAGCGCTTTATCCCCCCAGCGGCTATCGGCCGGCTCGGTTGATAGAAAAACGGACATCAGTTCAGACATAAACCACTCCTTGTGATCTCTTGTTCGTGTGAGTGTTTTTAAAAGGATAACCGCACATTGTTAACATATCTTAGGCGCAATGCGGCAGTTTTTTGCGGGTGATTTTGCAACGGGGGATGTAAAGGGACGTGACAGGCGATCAGAATAAAAAAACGGCCGCCGAAATACGGCAGCCGTTCAGTGATTACAGCGCCGGAACCCTTAGGCCCCGGTCTTAATCTGCTTCATCCATCCAACACAGGATGATCGCTTCGAGAATTTTTTCGTTCGAACGATCCGGTTGATCGTCAAACTCATCCAACTCACAGATCCAGCGATGCAGATCGGTAAAGCGAACTGTTTTCGGATCGGTATCCGGAAACTGCTCCAGCAGCGCCAGAGCAATGTCACGACTGTCTTGCCAGCGTAAGCTCATCTTCTCCATCCTCCCTGTATCCGGCAGTCTTCGACTACCGGACGGTATTAATGATGTTCGCGTGCGTGGTTGACGGTGTAGCGTGGGATCTCCACCACCAAATCTTCATCGCTGACACGCGCCTGACAGCTCAGACGACTTTCCGGCTCCAGCCCCCAGGCTTTATCCAGCATGTCATCTTCCAGCTCATCACTCTCATTGAGCGAGTCAAAACCTTCGCGCACGATGCAGTGACACGTGGTGCAAGCACAGGACTTTTCACACGCGTGCTCAATTTCGATGCCGTTACGCAGCGCCGCATCCAATATGGTTTCGCCTTCGGCAGCGTCGACCACCATGCCATCCGGACACAGGCTCTGATGCGGTAAAAAGACAATTTTAGGCATAATTACATCTCATCCACAGAGTGGCCGGTCAGTGCCCGGCGGATTGATTCATCCATACGACGTGCCGCAAACTCTTGGGTTGCAGCATCCACGGCTTTGATGGCCGCTTCAATATCGGCAGCGCGATCGCCTTGACGAGCGGTGCGCAGGGCGCCCAGCGCCTGCTCGATCGTGGCTAGCTCAGCGGCGCTCAACAGCGCGGCGTCTTTTTCCAACGCCACGCTCAAGCTCTCAGCTACCCGATCAGCTTCCACTTGCTGCTCTGCCAGCATACGCGCTTGCATATCCTGCTCGGCGTTGGCCATTGAGTCGCGCAGCATGCCGACAATTTCATCGTCGGTCAGGCCGTAAGACGGTTTAACCTGAATCGAGGATTGCACACCGGTGGACTTCTCCATCGCGGTCACGCTCAGCAAACCATCAGCATCCACCTGATAGGTCACGCGAATGTGCGCGCCACCGGCAGGCATGGCTGGAATGCCACGCAGGGTAAAGCGCGCCAGCGAGCGGCAATCATCCACCAGCTCACGCTCGCCTTGCACCACGTGCACCATCATGGCGCTTTGCCCATCTTTGAAGGTGGTAAATTCTTGCGCGCGTGCCACCGGAATCGTGGTGTTACGCGGAATAATTTTCTCGACCAATCCGCCCATGGTTTCGATCCCCAGCGACAGCGGGATCACATCCAGCAGCAGCATTTCGGCATCAGGCTTATTACCGGCCAAAATATCGGCCTGAATACCGGCGCCAATCGCTACCACTTTGTCAGGGTCAATCGAGGTCAGTGGCTGACGATGAAAGAACTCGCCCACCATCTCGCGGACCAGCGGGGTACGGGTCGAGCCGCCCACCATCACCACTTCCAGCACCTCTTCGGCGCTGATACCGGCATCTTTCAATGCGCGGCGACAAGCCAGTAAGGTTTTCTTCACCAGCGGACGGATCAAGCTAGCAAACTGCTCTCGGCTCACTTGGCCCTGCCAGTGAGCAATCTGCACGCTGACGCTCTCAGCATCGCTCAAAGCAATTTTGGCGCGGATAGCTTCGTCCAGCAGTTGACGTTGCAACTGCGAGTCCGGCGCGCAGATCCCCGCTTGTTCGGCCAACCAGTCAGCCAGCAGATGGTCAAAGTCGTCACCACCAAGCGCAGAGTCACCGCCGGTCGCCAACACTTCAAACACGCCGCGTGACAAACGCAACACCGAAATATCGAAGGTACCGCCGCCTAAGTCATAAACCGCGATCACCCCTTCTTGGCCGGAGTCCAGGCCATAGGCAATCGCCGCGGCAGTCGGTTCGTTGAGTAGACGCAAGACATGCAGACCAGCTAAACGGGCGGCATCTTTGGTGCCTTGGCGCTGCGCATCATCAAAGTAAGCCGGCACAGTGATCACCACGCCACTTAACGGGCCACCCAGTGTGGCTTCGGCGCGCGCGCTCAGCGCTTTTAAGATCTCAGCCGATACCTGCACCGGATTGACCTCGCCCTGTACAGTGCGGATCTGTGGCAGGCCATTGGCTGAAGCCTCAAACAGGTAAGGTAAGCTTGGATAACGCGCTTGGATATCGGCCAGCGAACGCCCCATCAGGCGTTTTACCGAAATGATGGTGTTAGCCGGATCGCGCGCAGCATTGGCACGTGCATCCCAACCCACGGACAGGCCTTGTTCGCCCGCACCGTAGTGAACCACCGAAGGCAGCAAATGACGCCCTTCGGCATCTGGCAGCGTTTGTGCTTGCCCGCTGCGTACCGAGGCCACCAGTGAGTTGGTGGTCCCCAAATCAATTCCCGCCGCCAGACGATGCTGATGCGGAGCAGCCATCTGGCCGGGTTCAGCAATTTGTAATAACGCCATTGTCTTTTCCGTTATTACCCCAGCAAGTTGTCTTCCAGTCGCTCAACTTCCTGCCGGAGTTTGGCTAGAAACTTCAGTTTGCGTACCGTGTCAGCCGCGACATACCACTGCTGTTGTGCCAGTGCATCGCTCAGTTGCTGCATACGTTGGGCATGCATTTGTGCCACGCGCTGTTCAAAGGCTGACAGCGCGTCTTCGGCCGCATCCCCTTGCTCGGCAATCTCTTCCAGCTCTTCACGCAGCATCATTTGCTGCATCAAGAACTCGGTGTCGTGCATGGTGTGCTGCTCGCCAGCCAGATCCAGCCCTTGCTGCGCCAGCAAATATTCGGCGCGTCGCAACGGGTCTTTCAGCGTTTGATAGCCGTCATTGATACGTGCGGCTTGCTGGACTGCCAGCAGACGATCACGCTCGGACGCCGTGGCAAAATTATCCGGATGACACTGTTTTTGCAGTTCACGGTACCGGACGGTTAAAAGGCTGCCGTCAACCTGAAAGTCAACGGGCAGCCCGAATAAGTCAAAATAGTTCATCGGTCACAACCTGATGTCAGTGACCGGTCAGACGTTGAAACTTTCGCCGCAACCGCACTCACCGGTAACATTCGGATTGTTGAACTTGAAGCCTTCGTTCAGGCCTTCACGGACGAAGTCCAGTTCAGTTCCGTCCAGAAATTGCAGGCTCTTGGTATCGACAATCACCTTGACGCCGTTGTTGTCAAACACTACGTCATCGTCGTTCAGTACATCAACAAACTCCAGTACATAAGCCATACCGGAACAACCGGAGGTTTTTACCCCCAGACGCAGTCCGATACCTTTGCCGCGGTTTTGTAAAAACGTGCGGACACGGCTTTCTGCACTTTCAGTCATGGTGATTGCCATTTGCTCTACAACCTCTTTGTATCGTTCTTCGTATTATTCTGCGGCGTCGTGCTTGCTCTTATAATCGGCAATTGCGGCTTTAATCGCATCTTCCGCTAGGATCGAGCAGTGAATCTTCACCGGTGGCAGCGCCAGTTCTTCGGCGATATCGGTGTTTTTGATGGCCGCTGCTTCATCCAGAGACTTACCTTTCACCCATTCGGTGACCAGTGAGCTGGATGCAATGGCAGAGCCACAACCGTAAGTTTTAAAGCGAGCATCTTCGATGATGCCAGCGTCGTTAACCTTGATCTGCAGCTTCATCACGTCGCCACAGGCAGGCGCCCCGACCATACCGCTACCGACGTTAGCGTCATTCTTATCAAACGCACCAACGTTACGCGGGTTTTCATAGTGGTCGATAACTTTATCACTGTATGCCATAGCCTAACTCCTCATAAACCGAAATTAATGATGCGCCCACTCAACGGTATTCAGATCGATACCTTCTTTGTACATGTCCCACAGCGGAGATAACTCACGCAGGCGGGTTACCGCAGAGCGGCAGAGCTCAATGGCGTAATCGACCTCTTCTTCCGTGGTATAACGACCAATGGAGAAGCGGATAGAACTGTGTGCCAGCTCATCGTTCAGACCCAGCGCACGCAATACATAAGACGGCTCTAAACTGGCGGAAGTACAGGCAGAACCGGAGGACACCGCCAAGTCTTTCAGCGCCATGATCAGGGATTCCCCTTCCACGAAAGCAAAGCTGACGTTCAGGTTACCGGCCATACGCTGTTCCAGATCGCCGTTCACGTACACCGCTTCCATGTCTTTCAGACCATTCCACAAACGGTCACGCAGGGTGCGGATACGGGCCATCTCTTCGGCCATCTCTTCTTTAGCAATGCGGTACGCTTCGCCCATCCCCACAATTTGGTGGACCGGCAAAGTACCAGAACGCATGCCGCGCTCATGGCCACCACCGTGCATTTGCGCTTCCAGACGCACCCGTGGCTTACGGCGAACATACAGCGCGCCGATACCTTTCGGGCCGTACACTTTGTGGGCGGAGAAAGACATCAAATCCACTTTCAGCTCAGCCAGATCGATAGGCAGCTTGCCCACGCTCTGAGTGGCATCGACATGGAACAGGATGCCACGGCTACGGCACATTTCACCGATAGTGGCGATATCCTGAATCACACCGATTTCGTTGTTCACATGCATGATGGAAACCAAAATGGTATCCGGACGCATGGCCGCTTCCAGCTTAGCCAGATCCACCAGACCGTTGGATTCAGGATCCAAATACGTCACTTCGAAGCCTTCACGCTCCATCTGGCGGCAGGTATCCAGCACCGCTTTGTGCTCGGTGGTACAGGTAATGATGTGCTTACCCTTTTTACCGTAGAAGTTCGCCACCCCTTTGATAGCCAGGTTATCCGCTTCGGTTGCCCCGGAGGTAAACACGATTTCACGCGGATCAGCATTCACCAGCTCAGCAATCTGGTTACGGGCGATATCCACCGCCTCTTCCGCCTGCCAACCAAAACGGTGGGAGCGAGATGCTGGGTTACCAAAGGTGCCGTCCATGGTCATGAACTGCATCATTTTTTCCGCAACACGCGGATCCATCGGGCAGGTGGCCGAATAATCAAGATAAATAGGCAATTTCATTTCATTGCTCCGTCACATTACGTCAGAGGTCAGGATCCCAATCACACACCCAGATTGATGCTATGTGCATCACGGTGCGAGGCAGCGGCTACGGTTACCGGACGGTGTGCGTGTTCCTGACGATCAGCAACTTGCAACACTTCCTGATTGGCCATTAATTCGGCTAACGTAATGTTATTTAAAAATCCACTGATCCTATCGCTAAGATCACGCCATAACGCATGGGTCAGGCAGCGGGCACCGCCCTGACAGTCACCTTTCCCTAAACACTTGGTGGCATCTACCGATTCATCCACGGCGGAGATCACCATACCAACCGCAATTTGGTCAGACGGTTTACCCAGCAGATAACCACCACCCGGACCACGCACGCTGTTAACCAGCCCTTGTTTGCGCAGTCTGGCAAAAAGCTGCTCCAGATATGACAGCGATATCCCTTGTCGTTCAGAGATATCCGCCAGTGATACCGGTCCTTGCTCGGAATGCAGTGCCACGTCCAACATAGCGGTCACTGCGTAACGTCCTTTTGATGTCAGTCTCATGGCACTTCATCCTTTATATTCAGATGTTGGCAGTGTGCCATTTCCTACTATTTTGGTCAAGTATTATCCTGACTGTTTTAGTCGGATTTATGTGACTTATCACTGAGCGCTTTCTGGATCCCGCTCAGCATACCGCGCAGGATATTGAGCTCCGCCGCTTCAGGGCGCGCACGGGTATACATCCGGCGTAATTTGCTCATCACCAAACCAGGGTTGGCTTTGCGGATGAAGTGCACGTCTGTCAGCACTTGCTCCAGATGTTGATAGAAGCGGTTCAAATCTTCCATCAGCGGGTATTCGGTAACTTGACCCGAGTAATCAGGCGCTGCTGCACGCTGCTGCTCCAGCCAGTTCATGCGGATCTCATACGACAGCAGCTGTACCGCCATCGCCAGATTGAGCGAGCTGTACTCCGGATTGGCCGGAATGGTGACGTGGAAGTGGCACTGTTGCAGCTCTTCGTTAGTCAACCCGACACGTTCGCGGCCAAATACCAAGGCAACCGGATGCTGCGCACACTCAGTTGCAATACGCTGACCACATTCACGCGGCTCAATCAGTGGCCACTGCAGACTGCGCGAGCGAGCACTGGTACCGATCACCAGCGCACAGCCGGCAATCGCTTCATCCAGCGAGCTGACGATTTTGGCTTGGCCAATGACGTCACTGGCACCCGCAGCCAAGGCGATCGCCTGGGAATCGGGCTCAACTTTCGGGTTAACCAGATACAAGTTGGTTAAGCCCATGGTTTTCATTGCTCGCGCGGTAGAACCCATATTGCCGGTATGGGAGGTTTCTACCAAAACAATCCGCACATTTTCTAACATGAATCGCTCTGATCGGGTTACCGCCGCCGGCCGAAACCAGCGGTCTGAAAAGGGGCATTATATTAACATATTTAAAACTGCTTGCGCAGGGATTCGGCATACAGAAACTGTGCGGTTCGGCACGTTTGCTTTCCTCGTGCTACAGATCGTCGGTCACTTATTACAGGCTGTAGCGCTTAGCCGGCGCGGGATAGCGCCGCGAGTTTATAACAAGCACGCGGATCTTCGCTTTAGCGTGGAATGCCGGAGCAGCGCCAAAATGGCTGAATAGGCAATAGCCTTACCTTTTACATGGATTTATCATCTCGCCGGTTTTCGCCTATACCCTTTGCAGTTTGCCACGCGAGTAGCACGTCAAAGGGGCGCAGCTATACCAGCCAATAAACAGATCCACAAAACCGACTGGATAAAAAACAACCTTTCCCTTTTGCTTACGCCTTTGCTATACTCCGCCACCGTTTTCCCGTTCTTTAACAACATCCACCGGAAGAGACCTATGCATCCGATGCTGAACATTGCCGTGCGTGCTGCGCGCAAGGCTGGTAACGTTATTGCCAAAGCTTACGAACAACCAGAATCTGTTGAGGCAACCCAGAAGGGTGCGAATGACTTTGTCACCAACGTCGACAAAGCAGCTGAAAAAGTCATCATTGATACCATCAAGAAATCCTATCCAAAGCACACCATTTATGGTGAAGAGTGCGGCGAGCAACTTGGTGAAGATCAAGACGTTCAATGGGTTATCGATCCGCTGGATGGCACCACCAACTTCATCAAACGTATTCCTCATTTCTCTGTTTCCATTGCAGTGCGCATCAAAGGCCGTACTGAAGTGGCAGTGGTTTATGACCCAATCCGCAACGAACTGTTTACCGCCACTCGCGGTAGCGGCGCTCAGCTGAACGGCTACCGTCTGCGTGCGGGCGATGCCAAAGACTTAACTGGCACCGTACTGGCCACAGGCTTCCCATTCAAAGCTAAGCAACACACCAATGCCTACATGGATATCATGAAAGCGCTGTTCGCACAGTGCGCTGATATGCGTCGTACCGGCTCTGCGGCGCTGGATCTGGCTTACGTTGCTGCTGGCCGTGTAGACGGTTTCTTCGAAATCGGTCTGAAGCCATGGGACACCGCTGCCGGTGAGCTGATGGTACGTGAAGCCGGTGGTCTGGTTTGTGACTTCGTTGGTGGCCACAACCACCTGCTGACCGGTAACACCGTGGCCGGTAACCCACGTGTTGTTCGCGCGATGCTGTCTTGCATGCGTGACGAACTGAGCGAAGCGCTGAAGCGCTAATCGCCTGTACGGTTTTCCCGTACTTATCGTCTAACATACGCGAACATAACGACAAAAGGCCGCTCTCATGAGCGGCCTTTTTTGTTGCTGCCCATCGAATCGGCTACCCAGACATAAGCTACGCAGGACATGCAGCTATCCACTCGCATCCCCCACCGCTTTACAGCTGGAGCCACAGATTCAGGCATAAAAAAAGCCGCATCCAAGGATGCGGCCTTTTCAATACGAGGTGTTAACTCAGCGCATGCGCTCCATATCGGCACCTTCTTTTTCCACTACTGGCTGCAGCATGTGCTCGCGTTTGACGCCCAGTTTCAGGGCCAGCGCGGACGCTACGTAGATAGAAGAGTAAGTACCAATCAGGATCCCGATCAGCATTACGGTCGCAAAACCGTGGATCAGCGCACCACCGAACACGAACAGTGACAGAACCACCACCAGCGTAGTGGCGGAGGTCATCAACGTCCGGCTCAGGGTTTGCGTCAGGGAGAGGTTCAGGATATCGCGTGGCGTACCACGACGCACCTTACGGAAGTTCTCCCGGATCCGGTCAAATACCACGATGGTATCGTTCAGTGAGTAACCCACCACCGACAGCAGCGATGCCACGATAGTCAGGTCCAGCTCAATGTGGAACAGCGACAGCACGCCCAGAGTCAGCAACACGTCGTGTGCCAGTGACAATACCGCACCCGCTGCCAGACGCCACTCAAAGCGGATCCCAACGTAAATCAGGATGCTGAGCAGGGAAACCAAAATGGCCATACCACCGGCTTGTGCCAGCTCGCTACCCACGTTTGGACCCACGAACTCGATACGGTGTACCTGCGCCTGCGCATCTACCCCTTGCTGGATAGCAGTCAGTACGCGGCGACCCAGCTCTTCGCCTTTGATGTCATCTTTCGGTGGCATACGCACCATAACATCACGGGAAGTACCGAAGTTCTGCACAATGGCGTTGTCGAAACCGGCTTTTTGCAGTTCATCGCGCACTTGACCCAAATCGGCCGACTTGGAGAAAGTCACTTCAATCAGCGTACCGCCGGTGAAGTCCAAACCCCAGTTAAAGCCGTTTTTGACGATGATACCAATTGAGGCAATCATCAGGATCAAAGAGAACACGAACGCCGCCGGGCCAAGACGCATGAAATCAAGCACCTTCGGCTGGCTATCCGGGTTATTACGTTTTTCAGTGACCACGTCTGTACTCCTTAGATAGACAGCTTAGTAATGCGCTTGCCGCCGTACAGGAAGTTCACGATCGCACGGGTACCGATGATCGCCGTGAACATTGAGGTCGCAATACCAATACTCAAGGTGATGGCAAAGCCTTTCACTGGACCCGTACCGACTGCGTACAAGATCAGCGCGGTGATCAGGGTGGTCACGTTGGCATCGGCAATACTGGAGAACGCATTGCTGTAACCTTCGTTAATCGCCTGCTGCACCGAACGACCATTACGCATCTCTTCGCGGATCCGCTCAAAGATCAGTACGTTGGCGTCTACCGCCATCCCCACGGTCAACACAATACCGGCAATCCCCGGCATGGTCAGCGTCGCCCCCGGCAGCATAGACATGATACCGACAATCAGCACCAGGTTAGCCAACAGCGCACTGATCGCAATCAGACCAAACTTGCGATAGTAGATACCCATGAAGATCACAACCGCGGCCAGACCCCACATACAGGCATCCAGACCTTGCTGAATGTTCTGCGCACCCAAAGATGGGCCGATGGTACGTTCTTCAACGATCTGGATTGGCGCAATCAAGGCACCTGCACGCAGCAGCAGCGACAGATTATGCGCTTCGGCTTGGCTATCAATACCGGTGATACGGAAGCTACGGCCCAAACGGGACTGAATGGTCGCCATGTTGATGACTTCATCATGCTTGACCAAAATCACTTTACCGTTAGCGTCACGCTTGCCGCTGTCTTTGTATTCACTGAACAAGGTCGCCATCGGTTTACCGATGTTATCCTTGGTGAAGTTGGCCATCTTAGTGCCGCCTTCGCTGTCCAGAGAAATGTTCACCTGCGGACGGTTGTACTCGTCAGAGCTGGAGCTGGAATCGGTGATATGGTCACCGGTCAGTACCACTTTCTTGTACAACAGCACCGGGCGACCATCACGCATGTACTGCAGCTCGGAGTCACCAGGCACACGGCCACTGACTGCCGCTTGCAGATCGGCTTGGTTGTTCACCAAACGGAATTCCAGCGTCGCGGTAGCACCCAAGATCTCTTTGGCGCGCGCCGTATCTTGAATACCTGGCAGCTCCACCACAATCCGGCTCGCGCCTTGACGCTGCACAATTGGCTCGGCAACACCCAGCTCGTTCACACGGTTACGCAAAATAGTGATGTTTTGCTGTACCGCGTATTCACGGGCTTCTTTCAGGCGCGCTTCGCTCAGCTGCGCGATAAAGGCGGTATCCCCCATCGCGGTGAAGGTCAGATCACGGTGCAACGGTTGCAGGTAGTCCAGTGCCGCTGTCAGCTCTTCAGGGGAGCGAAAGCGCACTTCAACAGCGCCCACGGCAGTACCGGAGTCCAGTTTACGCACGGAAGAATAGCGGATGCGTTTTTCACGCAGTTCAGAACGGAAGCTGTCTGCAGTTTGCTCCTGCAGTTTGCCCATGGCGGCATCCATATCCACTTCCATCAGGAAGTGCACACCACCACGCAGGTCCAGACCCAGTTTCATCGGGTTAGCGCCGATATCTTCCAACCAACGCGGGGTGGAAGGTGCCAGGTTCAGGGCTACAGTGAATTTGTCTCCCAGCGCGTCCGCCACCAGATCACGGGCTGCCAGCTGTTCATCGGTATCTTTGAAGCGTACCAGAACGGTGCCGTTTTCCAGAGCAATGGCTTTAACCGGAAGTTTTTTCTCCGCCAGCAGGTCTTTCACCTTGTCCAGCGTTTGCATGTCGGTTGACGCGCCACGAACACCCGAAATTTGGATTGCCGGGTCTTCGCCATAAATATTTGGAAGTGCGTATAACGCACCGATGGTGACCACGAAGGCCACCATCAGATACTTCCACAAAGGATAACGGTTTAACACGACGGTCCCCTTAGGGAAGTATGGAAATTACAGGGACTTCATCGTGCCTTTTGGCAGTACCGCAGTCACGAAGTCTTTCTTGATGGTTACTTCGGTGGTGTCATTCAGAGCGATCACCAGATAACCGGATTCTGCGCTGGTTTTAGTCACACGACCGATCAGGCCACCGTTAGTCAGCACTTCATCACCTTTGCTGATGGATTCCATCAGGTTGCGGTGTTCTTTGGTGCGTTTTGCCTGTGGGCGGTAAATCATGAAATAGAAAATCAGGCCAAAAATTACCAGCATAAAAATCAGCTGCAGGCTGCTTCCTTGTGCCGGGGCACCGGCGGCCGCATAAGCGTCAGAAATGAACAGACTCATCGGTGAATATTCCTCTATTTATTTGTGGTTCAAAGGTGGAACAGGTTTTCCGATACGCGTATAAAACTCAGTCACAAACGTATCGAAATTACCGTTTTCAATTGCCTGACGGATGCCGGCCATTAAGCGCTGGTAATAACGCAAATTGTGAATGGTATTCAAACGAGCACCGAGAATTTCGTTGCAACGGTCCAGATGATGCAAGTAGGCGCGTGTATAATTGCGACATGTGTAGCAATCACACTCGGCATCTAATGGCGACAAGTCATCACGATACTTGGCATTACGGATTTTTACCACGCCATCCGTAACAAACAAGTGACCGTTACGCGCATTTCGGGTCGGCATCACACAGTCGAACATATCGATACCGCGGCGAACCCCTTCTACCAGATCTTCAGGCTTACCCACACCCATCAGATAGCGTGGTTTGTCTTGCGGCAGCTGAGGACAAGTATGCTCCAGAATGCGGTGCATATCCTCTTTTGGCTCGCCCACCGCCAGACCACCTACGGCATAGCCGTCAAAGCCGATTTCAGTCAGGCCTTTCACGGAGATGTCGCGCAGATCTTCATACACGCTACCCTGCACAATACCAAACAGCGCATTTTTATTGCCCAGTTGGTCAAAGTGCTTACGGCAACGATCGGCCCAACGCAAAGACATCTCCATCGAGCGCTTGGCGTAATCCCAATCCGCCGGGTATGGCGTACATTCGTCAAAAATCATGACGATGTCGGAACCCAGATCATACTGGATTTCCATTGATTTTTCAGGGCTTAGGAATATCTTGTCACCATTTACTGGATTGCGAAAATGCACGCCTTCCTCGGTGATCTTGCGAATATCACCCAAACTGAATACTTGGAAACCACCCGAGTCAGTCAGGATTGGGCCTGGCCACTTCATAAAGTCATGCAGGTCGCCATGCTTACGCATAATGTCCTGACCTGGACGCAGCCACAGGTGGAAGGTGTTACCCAGCAAAATTTGGGCACCGGTTTCCTGCACTTCTTCAGGGGTCATCCCCTTCACTGTGCCGTAAGTTCCCACCGGCATGAAAGCCGGGGTTTCCACGGTTCCGCGTTCAAAAACCAAGCGGCCACGACGGGCATTACCTTGGGTGGTGATTAATTCGTATTTCATTTTTTCTCCCCGCATCAGAGAAACAGTCTGATAACGTCCGGTGACAATGACCACAGGATTGTGGAAAGGTTCATATTATCCGGCCAGACGTAGCGCCCGCTGACGGTATGCAGTAGCGCCCACGTCGGCCTTATTGCTCAATTATGCCTGACGCGTGATAAACATCGCATCACCATAACTGAAAAAGCGATATTGGTTCGCCACAGCTTCTTGATAAGCATGCATGACATGCTCATAACCAGCAAAGGCAGACACCAACATAATCAAGGTAGATTCTGGCAGGTGGAAGTTGGTGATCAGTGCATCCACCACTTTGAATTGATAACCAGGATAGATAAAGATATCGGTATCACGATGGAACGGCGCAATGATGGCGCTCTCGCCAGCGGCGCGTGCCGCACTTTCCAGTGAACGCACCGAGGTAGTGCCGACAGCAATCACGCGGTTACCGCGCGCTTTACAGGCCAGTACCGCATCCACCACCTCTTGTGGCACTTCGGCGTACTCAGAGTGCATGTGGTGCTCTTCAATGGTATCAACGCGCACCGGTTGGAAAGTGCCCGCCCCCACATGCAAGGTGACAAAAGCAAACTCCACGCCTTTGGCGCGCAGTTTTTCCAGCAGCGGCTCATCGAAGTGCAGACCGGCGGTCGGTGCAGCCACCGCACCGGGCTTTTTGTTGTATACGGTTTGATAGCGCTCTTTATCGCTGTCCTCATCTGGACGGTCGATATACGGCGGCAGCGGCATGTGACCGATCGCATCTAAAATAGCAAATACATTGCGCTCGTCATCAAAACCGATTTCAAACAGCGCATCGTGACGGGCCAGCATGGTAGCGCGCACACTTTCATCTTCGCCCAGCAGCAGCTCAGTACCTGGTTTTGGTGCTTTCGAGGCGCGCACATGCGCCAGAATACGTTTGTCATCCAGTACGCGTTCAACCAACACTTCCAGCTTACCGCCAGAGACTTTACGGCCAAACATCCGCGCCGGAATTACCCGGGTATTGTTGAAGACCACCAGATCGCCAGGCTGAATTTTGTCGACCACATCGGCAAAGGTGCCGTGGGTTAACGCGCCACTATTACCGTCTAATGACAGCAGGCGGCTAGAGGTACGCTCAGGTTGCGGATAGCGCGCAATCAGCGTTTCAGGCAGGGAAAAGGAAAAATCAGCAACTCGCATAACCAACACCGGGCAGAGATAAACAGGCGGCTAGTCTAGAGCCGCCTGCCGGTGTCTTCAAGTTGTTATGCGTGCTTTCTTCGCCGTAAAACATAAATCAGTGGCAAAAATAGGGCGATCCACAGCGGGAAACTGCCACCACCTTCACCGGGACCACACTCGATCCCGCCACCAATCTGGCAATTATCGGTGGTTGGCGGCGTAACGGTACCACCGCCGCTACCGCCACTGGGTGCATACACCTCGGTAATGCTGCCATCTTGAATTCCGCTGATCCAACTCAAATACGAGGTGATGCGGGTATACACCGAGGGGACGTTAGTGCCGCAATTTTGCGTGCCGAAGCTGACAATCCCGATCTGCGCCGCTGGGCCAGAGGTATTGATCAGTGGGCCACCACTATCACCAAAACAGCTATCCACATATTGCCCTGAACCCGCACTGACCTCATCCCCTTTCGCACAAAACGCGCTATCGGGTAATCCCGGCCATGCCGTTTGGCAGTCTTGCGCATCGATAGGATTTAACAGTGCCGTTTGCAAGACGGTACTGCCTTGGGTCGCGCTGTTCGACGTTTTGCCCCAGCCGAGAATCCGCAAACCTTGTGGTGTAACCAACGCATGCTGAGATTGCGCTTCATTGGCTAACGCCAATGTGCCACCGGTATAGCTGACCGATAACCGGATCAGCGCAATGTCATTCAGCTGGCTATCAGGATTGTAGTCACGGTGCACATATACTTGCGCTGCAGGATGCTCATCGGCAGGCGTAAAACGGTCTTTATCCACCTGACCGGCAAATACGCTGACATCGCTGGCTCCGGCCAGCCACGTTTTATCCGCCACACAGTGGGCAGCGGTCAGTACCCAACCGGAATTGATAAACGAGGCACCACACAGCAATTGGCTGGTTTGATCCGCAGTGGTTTTACGTACCTGCAGCAAGCCCATCCACGGGTAGGTATGTACTGAAGCAACATCCTGCCCGCCAATCACCCGTACGCTCGGCGCTTCTGGAGTAACTGTTTGTGCGAACGTCTGCGCTGGCGTCATGCCTAACATCAGCATTGCCAACATGCTGATGCACCCGTTGTTGATTGCCCGTGTATGTTGACACCCCATCCTTCGTCCCTGCCTGTACTTATCCAGCACTCTGCGATACGGTTAAAAAACACTCACCGCGAGTTTATGCAATCTTTCTCGGCTTGGGCGAGATTGTTCAAGGATATTTGATTCACTTCGCAGGCATTTTTCCTGTGTTGCGTTACGGTTGCGGTATGCGCAGTTAAATCCGGAGGAGGGCTATCATGCTGCTTATCGGCGATATCATGACATCTAATCCGTACACTTTGCGGGCTGATAACAGTCTCACCGATGCCCGCGTGCTGATGGCTCAGCACAGGATCCGGCACATCCCAATCGTGGATGACGAGATGCAATTAATCGGGCTGATCACCCAGCGCGACATTCTGGCGGCGCAGACATCCTGCCTACTGTCGTTAAGCGAGAATCGGCGCATTGAGCAAGAAAATGAGATCCAGCTTGGCGAGCTGATGCGAACCCGAGTGCTGACTATCGATCTGCATGCCGGTATTCGCGCCGCAGCGCAGATCCTGTTTAAACACCGGATCGGCTGTCTGCCGGTTACCGAACAAAGCAAACTGGTGGGGATCATTACCGATTCCGATTTCGTGGCGGTGGCGATTCATCTGCTGGAGCTAGAAGAGGAAACCGATCCGCCAGAGCAAGATGAGTTGGATGACGACAGCCTCAATGGCTTATCCGCCGATCTTACTCCACAGGTGCGTACCAATAACGGCGACGAGTAAGTCCGGCGTTGCAGGATTATCGACGCCTCAATTCAAACGACTGTTCCAGCGAAAGCACACAAAGAAAATACACAAAAAAGGAGAAGCCTATGCTTCTCCTTTTCGTTTTAGGTTTGATTTTCGGTATAGCCTGTTTTTCCGTATCCCAACTGCCGCATTACCCGCAGAGAGGAGGCCTCACCTTAGAACTGATCTTCTTCGGTTGAGCCCGTCAGCGCAGTCACTGATGACTGACCGCCTTGGATCACGTTGGTCACCTTATCAAAGTAACCGGTGCCCACCTCTTGCTGGTGCGCCACGAAGGTATAGCCCTTGTCGGCACAGGCAAACTCCGGCTGCTGCACTTTTTCCACGTAGTGACGCATGCCCTCGCCCTGTGCGTAAGCATGGGCCAGATCGAACATGTTGAACCACATGCTGTGGATCCCCGCCAGCGTGATGAACTGGTATTTATAGCCCATGTCTGACAGCGCTTGTTGGAAGCGCGCGATAGTGGCGTCGTCCAAATTCTTTTTCCAGTTAAACGATGGCGAGCAGTTATACGCCAGCAATTTACCCGGGAACTTAGCATGCACCGCATCGGCAAACTTACGCGCTTGCTCCAGATCCGGTTTAGAGGTTTCACACCACACCATATCTGCATACGGCGCATAAGCCAGAGCACGGCTGATTGCTTGATCGATACCGGCGCGAGTACGGTAGAAGCCTTCACTGGTACGCTCACCGGTAATAAAATCGCTGTCATACGGATCGCAATCCGAGGTCAGCAGATCCGCCGCATCGGCATCGGTACGCGCCACCAGCAGAGTCGGCACACCGCAGGTGTCCGCCGCCAAACGCGCAGCCACCAGCTTTTGGATCGCTTCTTGGGTTGGCACCAGCACCTTACCGCCCATATGGCCGCATTTTTTCACCGACGCTAACTGATCTTCAAAGTGCACCGCACCGGCGCCCGCTTCGATCATCGATTTCATCAGTTCAAAGGCGTTCAGCACGCCGCCGAAACCGGCCTCCGCATCCGCGACAATGGGCAGGAAATAATCGGTATAACCGGCATCCCCTGGGCCAATGCCGTTCGCCCACTGAATTTGATCGGCGCGGCGGAAGGAGTTATTGATACGCTGCACCACTGCCGGCACGGAGTTAGCCGGATACAGTGACTGATCTGGGTACATGGATGAGGCTAAGTTGGCATCCGCCGCCACCTGCCAGCCAGACAAGTACACCGCCTCGATGCCCGCTTTGGCTTGTTGCACCGCCTGACCGCCGGTCAGCGCGCCCAGACTGTTGACATAGCCTTTCTTAGCTTCGCCGTTGACCAGACGCCACAGTTTCTCCGCTCCACGCTGCGCCAGTGAATGCTCCGGCACAAACGAGCCACGCAGGTTCACCACTTCCGCCGCAGTGTAAGGACGACGGATCCCTTGCCAGCGCGGGTTTTCTTTCCAGTCTTTTTCCAGTGCAGCGATCTGCTGTTCGCGTGTCATGCTCATGGTCAAACTCCCTCTTATTTCGTTCTCATGTCAGGCGTTTATCGGATCTTTACAATCCATTACTCAGTTCAGATAACGGTAGCCAGGCAAAGTCAGGAAGTTGACCAGCTCATCCGATACCGTGATTTGCTCCATCAAGGCCGCCGCTTCCTCATAGCGACCTGTATCGTATTTCTCGGCGCCTAACTCATCACGTAAGGTCGCCAGCTCTTCGCGCAACATGGCGCTGAACAAGGCTTTAGTTACCAACTTGCCGTTACTTAAGCGTTTTTGGTGCCGAATCCACTGCCAAATCGAGGTCCGCGAAATCTCAGCGGTGGCCGCATCTTCCATCAGACCGTAAATGGGCACACAACCATTACCGGAGATCCACGCCTCGATGTACTGCACCGCCACTCGAATATTGGCGCGCATGCCCTCTTCGGTGCGCTCGCCCTCACAAGGTTGCAGCAAATCCGCCGCAGTGACCGGCTCATCATGCTCGCGTCGCACATCCAGTTGATTGGCGCGGCCATCGAGTACACGATCGAACACCGCCATCGCCACATCGGCCAAGCCAGGGTGGGCTACCCACGTGCCGTCATGTCCATTACCGGCTTCCAGCTCTTTATCTGCGCGCACTTTATTCAGCACCCACTCATTGCGCGCGGGATCTTTGCTTGGAATAAAGGCCGCCATACCGCCCATGGCAAATGCGCCACGGCGATGACAGGTACGGATCAGCAGGCGCGAATAGGCACTCAAGAACGGTTTGTCCATGGTCACCACTTGGCGATCTGGCAGGACTTTATCGGGGTGATTTTTCAGTGTTTTGATATAGCTAAAGATGTAGTCCCAACGACCACAGTTCAGCCCAACAATGTGGTCTCGCAGGTGATACAGGATCTCATCCATCTGGAATACGGCAGGCAGAGTCTCGATCAAGGCCGTCGCTTTGATGGTGCCGCGCGCCAAGCCGACATGATCTTCGGCGAAACTGAACACCTCACTCCACCATGCCGCTTCGTGGTATGACTGCATCTTCGGCAAGTAGAAATACGGGCCGCTGCCTTTGGCCAGCAAACGCTGATGGTTATGGTAAAAGTAGAGCGCAAAATCAAACAGGTTGCCGGGAATAGGCTCGCCTTGATAGCGCATATGTTTTTCTTGCAGATGGAAGCCCCGCACCCGACAAATCAGCACCGCCGGATGGGCATTGAGTCGGTAGGATTTACCTTCTTCGCTGCGATATTCAATGGTGCCATCCACTGCATCGCGCAGGTTGATTTGCCCTTGGATCACTTTATCCCACGCCGGAGCCAAGGAGTCTTCGAAATCCGCCATGAAGACTTTAACGTTGGCATTTAAGGCATTGATGATCATCTTGCGTTCAACAGGACCGGTGATCTCTACGCGGCGATCGCGCAAATCGGCAGGCACGCCACGGATAGTCCAGGCTTTTTCGCGAATGTGCTCGGTTTCAGGCAGAAAATCAGGCAATGCACCGGCATCAATCTGCGCTTGGAACGCTTCACGGGCCGCCAGCAATTGTGGTACCTGCGGGGCGAAACGGGTCACCAGCTCAGCCAGAAAATCCAATGCCTGTGGGGTAAGAATGGCCTGCTGCTCTGCGATCAGAGGCTCAGTACAGGTCAGCAGCGGATGCTGCGCCGAAGTATTGTGTTGTCCGCTCATACCCTTTCCTTATCATTTGTAAATTAGCAACCACTCACTCGGTATTACTTAGGCTGATACACCGCTCGAATTACTGAGCCAGTGCTGCTGATTATGACGTGTCCCTATGGCAACAAAATGACCAATTGATAACAAAAAATCAACATTGCGTTTTAAGTTATCGTTTGAATTTGCTGAAAAATGGTTTCAGCTCAGCGAGATAAAAAAATGAATATGCTGAATATCCCTATAAAGTCATTGCTCTAAAAAGGGAGAGACTTCCGTTTTTGCTTCTCGTATCCCACCACCAAAAATGAAAGCCTTTCAGTTATTTTATTACAAAACACTAACACACCAGTCGCGTACACGACGGCGTAATACAAAAAGACTCGGACAGGAAAAGAAAAAAAGCCAACGAAACGCGGGGTTATAGAGAAAAAATCGAACCAATGTGAACAACACCGATTTCAGGCTATAAAAACCTGAAACCGGCTGACTGAAAGTAAATACCGGCGGCGAGCACATCGAACAATAAAATGCCCAACGGCCAGCATAGAGGATTGCTGCGCCGTAAAGGCAAACAACAGGATTTTTATTCGTTTAGCAGCTCACCGACTATCTCGCCGAGCTTGCTGAAGGTATTAACGCGGCTGGAGCTCGGTCGCCAGACCAAACCGATATCACGGTAAGCCGGCGCATGGGGTGGATCAGTGATCACCAGATCCAGATTTTGTACCAGCCCCTGGCGAA
This sequence comes from Plesiomonas sp. ZOR0011, assembly GCF_000800945.1. Taxonomy (NCBI): domain Bacteria; kingdom Pseudomonadati; phylum Pseudomonadota; class Gammaproteobacteria; order Enterobacterales; family Enterobacteriaceae; genus Plesiomonas; species Plesiomonas sp. ZOR0011. The sequence continues at coordinate 6,832 of NZ_JRKB01000052.1, read as the reverse complement.
TGGCCATTTGCGGCACAAAGGTGGTGCCCAAGCCATTGGCCACCATTTGTACCAAGGTATGCAAACTGGTGGCGGTAAACGGATTGATTTTATCGCTGTAAGCCAGATGACAGGCAGTTAAGGCATGCTCGGTCAAGCAGTGCTCGCGCTCCAGCAAGTACACCGAGCCATCCGGCAGCTGATTGAAATCCAATGGCATGTGCAATTGGCTAGCCAGCGCTTTAGGCAGCACCATTTTGAACTTATCACGACCCACGATCCGGCTGTGCAAGCCATGAATATCCACCGGCAGCGCCAACAGCAAGACATCCAGCTGACCGCCTTTGAGCGCATCAATCAGCACCGAGGTGGTATCTTCACGCAATACCAACTCCAGTTTGGGATAGCGCTGTTGCACCTGTTTGACTAAATCGCACAACAAGAACGGGGCAATGGTTGGAATGCAGCCGACCCGCAACTGTCCTTCCATTTCAGCCGTTTGGCTAGCGGCAAAATCGGTCAAATCTAATGTCCGCGCCAACAGTTCACGGGCGCGTTTAACCACCTCTTCGCCACTGGGGGTGAAGATAAAGGATTTGTGATCTCGTTCAATTAATGTACATCCCAGCCGTTCTTCTAGGCTCTGAATGCCGCTGCTTAGCGTAGACTGGCTAACGTAACAGGCTCGGGCAGCGCGGTTGAAGTGGCGCACGTCGTGCAGGGTAACAAGATAATGCAGTTGTTTCAGGGAAGGCCATTTATTATTCATCGTAAAATCCGATTACAACAATCGTTTTTTTTCGCTTTCCTCAATGTACCATCTTCCCTACACTAATTCTCGTTGTCTGAGAATATTCTCATCACCTCTAACTGAATCAATACGGGAGTTGCTATGGTTCTGGTAGCACGTCAAGCCCCAGACTTTACTGCAGCAGCAGTACTGGGTAACGGTGAAATCGTTGATAATTTCAACCTGAAGCAGCACATCGCAGGTAAAGCGGCCGTTCTGTTCTTCTATCCGCTGGACTTCACTTTTGTGTGCCCTTCTGAGCTGATCGCTTTTGATCACCGCATCGAAGAGTTCCAAAAACGCGGTGTTGAGGTGATTGGTGTTTCTATCGACTCCGAATTCACCCACAACGCATGGCGTAAGACCCCAGTAGACAAGGGCGGTATCGGCGAAGTTCGTTACCCACTGGTTGCTGACGTTAAACACGACATCTGCCGCGCTTACGGTGTTGAGCTGGAAGAAGCGGGTGTTGCTCTGCGTGGTTCTTTCCTGATCGACAAGCACGGCGTTGTGCGTCATCAGGTAGTAAACGACCTGCCACTGGGCCGTAACATTGATGAAATGCTGCGTATGGTTGATGCGCTGCAATTCCACGAAGAGCACGGCGATGTGTGCCCAGCTCAGTGGGAAAAAGGCAAGAAAGCGATGGAAGCCTCTCCGGACGGCGTAGCTCGCTTCCTGGCAGAAAACTCTGGCGATCTGTAATCGCTAAGCAGCCCAAGAGCTGTGTAAACTGACCTAATGAAAAACGCTTATCCCTTGGGATAAGCGTTTTTTTCTGCGCTTGATGGCTGACTATGCCTCATCACAAACGATGTCAGATGGGTCAGACCTATGCCCCATGACAAGGCATCACCACCCAAACGGTAACCACCTATATTCAGTTAGCGATTTAACCACTCACCATAGCGGAACAGGCCATACTCGCCCGGCTGCATCGGATGCCACACTTCATCTTGGGTCAATGGCTGCGTGGCGATGATCGTCACCACATCTTGCGGCGTGGTCTGCTGCTGAAAATCAATCATCACGTCTTCATCCAGCAAGGTGGCTTTGCCAAATGGTGCTCGGCGGGTCAGCCAATGCAGCTTAGTGCCGCAATAAGCCATCACAAACTCACCGTCCGACAACAACATATTGAACACACCGCGCAGTTGCAGCTGCGCGGCTAAGGTCGCCACGTAGGCAAACATGGCCGGCCAATCTTGCGGCGGCGCAGGATAACGTTGCTCAAGGCAATTGAGTAACCAGCAAAAGGCATGTTCACTGTCAGTTTGCCCGACAGGGCGCTGACGGCCATCAGCCAACGCCGGTAAGTCAGTAAGCTGGCCATTGTGGGCATAGGTCCAATAACGCCCCCATAGCTCGCGCGTAAAGGGATGGGTATTTTCCAGTGACACTGGACCACTATTAGCTTGACGAATATGCGCGACCACCGCGCAAGATTTGATTGGGTAGTCTTGCACCAGCTGCGCAATACGCGAATTGGCACTGGGGAGCGGATCTTTAAAGGTGCGAAAACCGCGCCCTTCGTAGAACGTAATTCCCCAACCGTCTTTATGCGGGCCCGTTTGCCCACCGCGCCGCGCCAGTCCGGTAAAACTAAAGCAGATGTCCGTCGGGACATTGGCACTCATGCCGAGTAATTCGCACATACGCGGTCTCCTTTCCTGCCCTTGACTCTTGGCGGCGGTATCTTTGCGCTCTACTGGATATATCTGTGAACCGGCACCACGACAGCTACGCCGCCACGCCGGCCCCGCACACCCAACTACGCTATTACGCGCCAGCCATTTCCTTTTCAATCAGCTGGATCATGATATGGATGGCTTTAATATGCACTTCCTGAATACGATCCGCATAACCAAAGTGTGGCACACGGATTTCAACATCGGCACTACCGGCCATCTTGCCGCCGTCTTTACCGGTCAGAGTCAGCACTTTCATGCCCTTGGCGCGCGCCGCTTCAATCGCCTTGATGATGTTGCCCGAATTACCGGACGTAGAAATGCCCAGCAGCACATCGCCCTCACGGCCTACCGCTTCAACATAGCGCGAGAATACATAGTCATAACCAAAATCGTTGCTCACGCAAGACAGATGGCTCGGGTCAGAGATAGCAATCGCCGGATAACCCGGGCGATTTTCACGGTAACGACCGGTCAGCTCTTCGGCAAAATGCATTGCGTCACAGTGCGAGCCGCCATTACCACATGACAAGACTTTGCCACCGGCTTTGAAAGAATCGGCAATCAGACGCGCAGCATCTTCAATGCTGGCAATGTTCTTTTCATCGGCCAGAAAATTATTCAGCACCTCAGACGCTTCACACAGCTCCGCACGGATCAGATCATGGTACATGGGTAAAACCTCAGGTCAGTTATTATCGGAATCCTTGGCAGTGTAACCAATTGCTGCAACGGCGAGAAGCATACAGGCAGTTACACGGCTGATAACGAATCAGCAGCAGTTTGTTGTAATTCCACTGTAAACAACTTGCTGCTAATTTGATTTTGAACTAAAACATTCCTGTTATCAGGTCAGACCTCTGACCTAAATTAAGGAGTGCGGCACCATGACCCTGATTCTTATTGTACTGAGCCTGATCCTGCTCGGTGCCTTGGCTTATCACCGGATCCCTCTGCTTCTGAGCAGTCGCGTCTGTCTTGGCTCGGCTTTGCTGTGCGCACTGCTCGCCCCTGAAACCTTGTGGCTGTGGATCCCTGTACTTATTGTGGTGCTACCACTGAACTTCCTGTCCCTGCGTAAAAAATGGATCAGTGCCCCGATCCTACGAACCTTCCGCCATATCATGCCGGCCATGTCTCGCACCGAAAAAGAAGCCATTGAAGCGGGAACCACCTGGTGGGAAGGAGAACTGTTCCGCGGCGAGCCGCAGTGGCAACTGCTGCAAAACTACCCAAAGCCGCAGCTAAGTCCGGAAGAACAAGCCTTCTTAGATGGCCCCGTCGAAACCCTGTGCAGCATGACGCGTGATTTTGAAATCACCCATGAATTGGCTGACCTGCCCGCCCCGATTTGGCAATACCTGAAAGAGCAGCGCTTTTTTGCCATGATCATCCGCAAAGAGTATGGCGGGCTGGAGTTTTCCGCCTACGCACAAGCGCGGGTGCTGCAAAAATTGGCCGGCGTATCTGGCGTGCTCTCTTCCACCGTTGGCGTGCCAAACTCACTCGGCCCCGGTGAGCTGCTGCAACACTACGGCACTGAAGCGCAAAAAAATTATTACCTGCCGCGTTTAGCCCGTGGCGAAGAGATCCCCTGTTTTGCGCTGACCAGCCCAGAAGCGGGCTCCGATGCTGGTGCAATCCCTGATACCGGCATTATTGGCCGAGGCCAGTGGCAAGGCGAAGAGATTGTCGGTATTTACCTGACGTGGAATAAGCGCTACATCACCCTCGCACCGATTGCGACCGTGCTGGGGCTGGCGTTCAAACTGCACGATCCCGAGCATTTATTGGGGATGGAGGAGGACTTAGGGATCACCTGCGCCCTGATCCCAACCCACACCCCAGGCGTGCAAATTGGTCGCCGCCACTTCCCTCTCAACGTGCCATTCCAAAACGGGCCGACACGTGGTGACAACGTCTTTGTGCCGTTGGATTACATCATTGGCGGTCAGGTAATGGCCGGACAAGGTTGGCGCATGCTGATGGAGTGCTTATCGGTCGGACGCGGGATCACTTTGCCCTCTAACGCCACCGGCGGCAGCAAAAGCGCCGCGCTGGCTACCGGTGCTTATGCTCGCATTCGTCGCCAATTTAAAATGCCGATTGGCCATATGGAAGGGATCGAAGAGCCGTTGGCGCGGCTGGCCGGTAACGTGTATGTGATGGACGCCGCCGCCACCTTAGCTACCACGGCTATCGATCTGGGCGAAAAGCCCGCGGTGGTCTCGGCGATCGTCAAATATCACTGTACTCACCGCGGCCAGCGCTGCCTGATAGATGCCATGGACATCGTCGGCGGCAAGGGGATTTGCATGGGGCCGTCCAACTTCTTGGCTCGAGCCTATCAAGGCGCACCGATCGCCATCACGGTAGAAGGTGCCAACATCCTCACCCGCAGCATGATTATCTATGGCCAAGGCGCGATTCGCTGCCATCCGTATGTATTACGTGAAATGCAGGCAGTGATGGAAGAAGAGCCGTACGCTACTGAACATTTCGACAACGCCCTGTTCGGCCATATCGGGTTTGTGTGCACCAATTTAGCCCGCTCACTGTGGCTCGGCCTGACCAATGGCCACACCAGCGCCGCCCCAGTGCACGATGATACGGCGCGTTACTATCAGCGCATCAATCGCCTGTCGGCCAATCTGGCACTGCTATCGGATGTCAGCATGGGATTGTTTGGCGGCAGCCTAAAACGGCGCGAGCGTATTTCTGCGCGCTTGGGCGATATTCTGAGCCAACTGTTCTTAGCCTCAGCCGCGCTAAAGCGCTTTGAAGACGAAGGCCGACTGGAAGCCGATCTGCCGCTACTGCATTGGGGGGTACAAGATTGCCTGTGGCAAGCCGAGCAGGCCTTGTTAGATATTCTGGCTAATCTGCCGCAACGTCCGATCGCTGGGCTGCTGCGTTTGATCCTGCTGCCGCTGGGGGCGCGTGCTCGTCGACCTGATGATGCCTTGGATCACCAGTTGGCGCGGTTACTGCAAACCCCATCACCGACCCGTGATCGCTTAGGCCGCGGTCAATATCTCGCGCCGACCAAAGGCAACCCAGCAGGACAGTTGGAAGAAGCGCTGCGCGATATTCTGCACGCCGAACCGCTATTCCGTAAGATTTGTCAGCATTTTAATACCGCGTATCCATTCACAGGGCTGGATAAACTGGCAGCTCGCGCTTTGGAGGCAGGCGTGATCCACGCGGAAGAGGCACAATTGCTGATCCGCGCCGAACATGGGCGCCTACGCAGTATCAATGTGGATGATTTTGATCCGCGCGTATTACCGGCAGGTCAACAGGCATCCAGCGAAGCTCCGACAAGCTAAATGGGTCAATCCATAAGGGTTCCCTACGTTTTAACATGCTCTCTCACACTCTGGGCTGCCGATGCAGCCCATTTTTTATCCAGTAAAAAGCGAAACAGATCGCTGTTTCGGCGTTTATTTCGTGCTCTACGCCCTCACCAGCAGCAGCCACGGCTACACTTATTTTAACTGTGCGAAAATTTCATCGCTGCCAGCACCGTTTCACGCGCCAAGCTGCACGCTCCGGTGCGATTACCGCCCGAGGTGGGCCACGGCAAGCCGGTACGGAAACCGGATATTCTGCCGCGGTAGCAGCGAACACTGTTGTCAGCTTGAGGTCAGAAGGAAACGATCATGCCCATTGCCGCCACGCCCACAACCGAGCCCACGAGTGTTGCATCCGTCACCCCGATTACCGAGCGAGCGTCTCGCCACGAGCATACCTGCTACCGCCACGCGCAGCGCAGCAGCTCGGTCAATCCAGAGCTGACCTTGATCGTTAGCTCCGTGCACAAGCGTGATCCGCGCTATGCCACGGCCTTTCGTGAAGGGCGCGCGCGTTGGTATCACATGCCGGTCAGCACTAGCCGCCGCCAAGGAATGTTCACTCGCCAAATGGCTCAAATTCGCTACTGCGCCGTGGCCGTTCCGGTCAACGATCCCACCGTGCAAAAAGCTTTTTTCGTCTATCCGGTACTCAGTATTCGCCTCACGGCGCGGGAAAAGTTAAGCCGCGAACAAACCGGGAGCCAAACGCCACCCGCACTGGGCGAACAACAATATTGGCTATTTGAACTGGGGGAAGCGATCCGTTTACCGCAGGCGGTCATCAAACCCAATACCACCGCATTTTATTTTCGCCTCACCCAACTTTCCGCCTTGCAACAAGGCCTTAGCTGGGCTCGCCTGCCGGCACCCGATTGGCATCATCCTGCGGAACACACCACTCAGCGCAACCAAGCCAATCTGTTGTTGGTTCGCCATACCGGATAAGACAGAAGACAGAAGACAGAAGACAGAAGACAGAAGACAGAAGACAGAAGACAGAAGACAGAAGACAGAAGACA